>CAMZLN010000339.1 GCA_947311465.1 uncultured Saprospiraceae bacterium | reverse complement strand
ATGAAAAAATATGTTGATACCCTAAATATACGGCTTTTATCGGATATTTAGGGTCTTTTTTGCATATTTTCTAGCAATAACTTACTGAATTACAGGTGATTATAAGCGCCGAGATTGAGCCTATTTAGAGCAAATTTGAGAGGTGTAAAAGATACTACATTTTTCTTATTCAGACTTCACAAATTATTTGCGTAGTCCCCAGCTTTTGAACATGACCCAAAAATTGCCTATCTTTTGCAAAATAGAATATAAAATGGAGCAAAAGACTCGGTTTCCTGTGAGATTTAGATTGGGTACAGTGGATGTTGTTGATGGGATGGAAGGGAAATAAATCACTGAATTAGATAATTCCAAAAGATTCCCTTTTAACTCTACCATCTCAATAAATTTTCATCACTTCTTCCCTTTCACCTTCTCCAGATGTTCTGCTCCTTTGACATCAATGGTTTGAGATAATTTTGATATTTTATTCAAGTCAATTTTCCCAATAAAACTAAGTAAAACAAACTCATCCTTCCCTCCTACCAAAAGCAAAAGTTCATTGATTGTATTGTCCGTTTCTTTGATCCAAAAACGAACATTTTCACCACCATCTTTAACGGTCATCAAAACTTCATATTCCGAAGTACTAAATTTGGATATAGCTTCTTTATATAAACTCAAAGGATTTTTTTCAGAAGTCAAAATTCTTAATCCTCTGATATCTTTAATCATTTCCATAGTTGCTTTCGCATCTGGATCATCGGTATTTGACAAATCCAATTTGGATATCATTTGAAACATCTTTGGACTAATGTAAACTGATGTAAAATCATCATCTTCCATGTAATTGCTGAAAAAATTAGAAATGGCGTCATTCTGAGCGTTCATATTTACGGAGAAGCTTACAGCCATTAAAAGAATCAATATATATTTCATAATTTAGTTTTATTATTATTATTATTATTTACTTTTTACAATACTGGTCAATATTTTTACATGAGACATTTTCTCCTTCATTTTATCTTCTCCCTTTTTAATTTTCCTTGAAGCCAAAGAAATAGCCGCTTTATATGCTGCATAAGCCTCTTCGGGAGTTTTGTATGTATCTTCGGTCATTGCCATAGTCTCTGTAGATGGCTTATTCATTTGTTGAGTCAAAAAATAAATACTCAAACCTATAACAAAAACAGATGCAACCTTTAAAAGCATTGGCATCAATCTTCTAACCTTAACGGTAGGTTTTATTTCCTTGTCAAGTTTATCATCTGATTTTGAGATTACAGCAAAAACTCGTTGTTCTAAATTACTAGGTGCTTCAATCGATTGCTGCTGTGAAATTTCCTTAAAAAAAGGAATAAAAACTTCTAGATCAGCATCAATATTAACATCTGAATTAAAATACGATTTTAATTGTCGTTCTTCGTCCAAACTTGTTTCTCCATCGAAGTACTTATCGACTAAGACCTTAATGTTATTTTTGTTCATACTCAGAGTTTTTTAGTACTAATTGTTTCATTTTCTTTCTAGCTCGAAATAAGTTGACTTTTACCTGATCCAAAGAAATCTCAAGTGCGTCTGCAATTTCCTGGTATTTAAACTCTTCGATATCTCTCAGTCTCATAACCATTCTTTGAGTTTCGGGTAAATTTTCCATCAACTGCTCCAACCAAGACATTGTATCATTTCCTTCCGTCACTTTATATGGTGAAATCGTTTTATCTTTCAAATCATAATGCATATCAATATCAGATACTCGATTATGTTTTGATCTTAATTTATCAATGGATTTATTTTTAACTAGTCTCATAGACCATGCTCCCCAATTGGTTACATGACTATAGGAGTCCATCGTTTCCCATATTTTAATGAAGACTTCCTGCACTACATCTTGAGCGACAGCTTTGTCTTTAACAATTCCCAAAGCAAACCGAAATAATTTGTCTTGATGAATCATTACTTCATTTTTAAACTCGTCTATCGTCATTTCAAAAAGGAGACGTTAATATGCTCCAAAAAGTTAACATGTGAAATAAATAAAATCATATTTGTTCTAATCTTTGCCTAAAGGTATTCCAAAAATGCTGTATTTTGAAGAAAGCATAAAAAATTATTTTTATTTCACTAAAAAATAAACAAATTAGAGTTATCACAAAAAAAAAGATTTACGCCAAAAAAAAGGAAAAAACAAATTAATTAAAAGGAAAATATACAAATATGGAAATGTTTTCGTGACATTAAATTATTCTGCCATATCAATCAATGTCACAATTTTATTTTTTTTATTTTGCCTTTATGGAAATTAATCCTATATTTGTTCCGTTACATACACATTAGAGTAAACTTACCCCCGAAACACTATATTACAATCCTATTGTCTGTTGAGTTTTCAACACATATCACGTTAATCCAATTTTGTAGTATAATTAAATTCTATTCGGTATGAAAAAAATTAAATCCAATTCATCAAACTTGAAAGTAAATTCACTTAGTTTCTTAACTGCGCTTAAGGTGAAAATTGCAAATTCTAGTTCAGACCAATCTAGCAAAACAGAAAAACAAAGGAATAGCACTTCCGTTCGAAGTAAAAATGTAGGTAAATTAGGTATAGCTTAAATTTATTTACATTTAAGTACACTGTAAATTACAGTATCAAATAATTTTAAAATTATCCTTTATTAACCATCCATATTGTACGATTTTGGTGATAATATTAATCCCAAAATCGTACAAGAACAGAAAGTTCAGTTAGTTTTATTAAAATTTTCTTTTCTTTCTGTTCTTTTATGGCTTATTATAAAAGTGATTTTGAGCAAGAAAATCCAATTCAAATTATACCAACTAAATATAATATTGAATAATCTAATGGAGTTATCTATATTTGCAACCGAGAATTAAATTATCCTACGTGAAGCAAATAGACAAGCTCATCTTAAAGAGTTTTATAGGACCATTCATGGCTACCTTTTTTATTGCACTTTTTGTATTGACACTACAAGTGCTTTGGGTCTATATTGATGAATTAATCGGGCGTGGACTTGGCATTACTACTTTAAGTGAAATGATTTTTTACTTATCCGTTTCTTTGGTACCACAGGCTTTGCCCATTGCTGTTTTGATTTCTTCGGTGATGGTTTTCGGGAATTTAGCGGAACATTATGAGTTATCTGCGTTCAAGTCAGCCGGTGTCAGTTTGTTTCGAATCATGATGCCTGGATTACTGTTCGTTTTCGGAATTGCACTTTTCTCCTTCTTTTCTTCCAATGATTTTATTCCTAGAGCTAGACTGCAATTTGTCACTCGAATGTACGATATACGGCAAAAAAAAGCGACACTTAGTCTAGAAGCGCAAACATTCAACGATGATTTCAAGGGGTATTCCATATTTATTGGCTCTAAAGATCCAGACGGAATTACAATCTCCGATGTGCTGATTTATGATCAAAGTAACCGCTCCAAATATTCTATGATCGCTGCCGAAGTAGGCAAAATGTACAATGTAAATGATGGGCAATATTTCGTTTTAAAGCTATTCAATGGAACTCGATATGAAGAAGGCGGAGAATACAAGTCTAAGAATAAACAATATACAAGAACTGGATTCAAAGAATATACGAAGATTTTTGACCTAAGTGAATTTGACTTAAATGAATCCAATCACTCCATTTTTAAAACCAATGAAAAAATGTTGAATGTTACTCAACTTTATCATGCCATTGATTCTATAAATACAGCGTATGAAAAACAACCTTATGCTTACAAGAAAATAAGTGTAGGGAAATATTATTTTGAAAAACAAAAAGACACTACTTATTATAATATTAAACAGAAAAAAATTGAGAAAGATAAAATTCTAAATCTAAAATCTAAAAATTCTAAATCTAAGAAAAAGAAAACCTTACAAAATCTAAAAAAGAAAAATTCTGCCAAGATAAAAAGGAAACGAAAACCAAAACAGGGTCCTAATTTTCCCCAGCACATAGTGGAATGTCCGATTGATTCCTATGACTTTTATTTAGAAACCTTTGAGATATCTAAACAATCAGGTATAATATCGAGGGCTAAATCTAATGTGCGAAGTTTAAAAAACAAAGCTTCAAATCTTGAAGTGCAATTGACTAGAATCAGAAAAAAGAAGACAAAACATATCATGGTCTTTTATGATAAATTTTCTTTGGCATTGATCTGCTTAATTTTCTTATTTATTGGTGCCCCTATGGGAGCAATTGTCAAAAAAGGGGGCTTTGGATTTCCAATATTAATCGCTATTTTTGTTTTTGTCGCTTATATGATGCTGAATATTTTTTATCAAAAAAGAGCAGAACTTGAATTTCTAAGTCCACATCTTGCGGCATGGTTACCAAGTATTTATCTGAGTATTGCTGGAATTATTTTAACATTCTTAGCCCTAAATGATGTATCCGCATCAACTATTACCTCCAAATTCAAATTTATTGAGACACTGACCAACTTTATAAAACAAAAATATGAACGATATAATAAATCAAAATAAACTTTTTTTATCTCTGTTTTTAATGTTTTTTGTGGTTGTAATTGGGCTAATTTTCAATAATAATCATGGCGATGCTGTATTATTTTTTGCAAAACATCGGACAGGAGTATTAAATGAATTTTTCATATTTGTAACAAAAATAGGTGAAGGAGGTGGATATATTTTCTGCATGATTTTATTGCTGATTATTGGATTTAGGACTATCGATGTTCTCATGTATCCATTATTGGGTCTATTGGTGATGGGATTTAGTTTTATAGCCAAAATATTTTTTGCCCATACACGTCCACTACCCTATTTTAGGGCACTCAAAATGGTTGATGAATTGAATCTTATCGACGGAGTCTATGTTTTTGGAGGACCAACTAGTTTTCCTTCTGGGCATACCACATCTGGTTTTGCATTATTTGCGTTACTGGCATTTTTCACTTGGAAAAAACCTTTCTTAGTTGTATTATTCTTTTTTACTGCTGTTTTAATTGGTATTTCTAGATCTTATTTAGTGCAACACTTTTTAATTGATATCTTAGCAGGTGCAACCCTTGGAGTTGCCATCGCTTTATTTGTAAAATATATACATTCAAAAATAAAATGTTCTGAAAACAGCATATTAAATAAACGATTTACTCGACAACGAAAATTTTAAAATTACAAAATGAACGAAATTATATTTGCTACAGGCAATGAAAACAAAGTCAAAGAAGTCAAATTTGCATTAGATGGAATTTTATCTATAAAAGGATTAAAGGACATTGGTTGTACCACGGATTTACCCGAAACTAAAGATACTTTTGAAGGGAATGCACTTCAAAAAGCGCAGTATGTAGTGGATAATTTCAAGGTAGATTGTTTCTCGGAAGATACTGGTTTGGAAATTGAAGCTTTGGATATGAAGCCTGGTATTTACACCGCTAGATATGCAGGTCCTAATCGTGATAAGAATGCAAATATGGATTTAGTGCTCAAAAACCTAACTGGAAAAACAAATAGAAAAGCTAGATTCAGAACTGCAATCGCATTGATTGTTAATGGTAAGCCTCATATTTTTGAAGGAATTTGTAATGGAAAAATCGCCACAGAGAGAATGGGTAATGAAGGATTCGGCTATGACCCAATATTTATTCCTGATGGATTTGATAGGTCTTTTGCTCAAATGTCAAAGGCTGAAAAAAATGAAATCAGTCATAGGGGAATTGCGATTAGAAAATTGATTGCTTTTTTGAAAGATAAATGATTATGAGATGAGTCAGTCGCAACTTCTTTGCTCCTTAGATGAAGGATGAGTCGAATATACAAAGGACATTATTTTTAAAATAAATCTCATTTTCAAACGTCAACTCATCAAGTCTCGACTTTGGAGAGCCGACATATAATATCAACAACTTATCAAATATTTGAGTATGGCTTTGTGATCTTTGTGATCTTTGTGGTAAAAAAGATTATAAGATAAGTCAGTCGCAACTTCGCCGCTCCTTAGATGAAAGATGAGTTGAATTCCAAAGAACATTATTCTATACGATATCATACAAACTACGCTGTTTGGTCGAAATGAAATAAATTTCATTTGTCCATAGGTCCGATGAAATTCATTTCGTCAATCCTGTATGAAAAGCATCCGTGCATTCGTGGCATTTTATCTTAGAAAGAACATTATTTTAAAAATAAATCTCATTTTAAAATGTCAACTCATCCAGTCTCGACTGAGGAGAGCGACTTATCCTCTCATCAACTTATCAATATTTGAATTTGACTTTGTGGTCTTTGTGATCTTTGTGGTAAAAAAGATTATAAGATGAGTCAGTCGCAACTTCGCCGCTCCTTAGATGAAAGATGAGTTGAATTTCCAAAGGAGATTGATTTTTAAAATAATGTTTGTAATATAAAATGCCACGAATGCATAGATGCTTTTCATTCATGTTTGACGAAATAAATTTCATCAGACCTATGGACAAATGAAATTTATTTCATTTCGCCCAAACAGCGCAGCGCAGTTT
>CAMZLN010000338.1 GCA_947311465.1 uncultured Saprospiraceae bacterium | reverse complement strand
TATTATTTGAAGGGAATGTGAAAAAAGAGTAGTTTTCTAATTGAAATTAAAATCATAATAGATGCCTAAAAAGGAAATAGGGTCATAGTGTGAAATCAGAGAATCTATTATTGAAACAGGAAAGAATTGACTTCCAAAAGTATTTATTCTTGCAAAAATACTCGATTCATAAGTGATATGGATTCTATTTCCTATACGATAAGATAAACCGATTAACGGAATAATCCCAAGAGTATAAATTTTCTCTTTTACATTCAGAGTTGTTGTAGCAGCTTGTACGATTATATCATCTTTTAATAGTTCCTGTTTCAAGAAGAAGGTGTCTATAATACTACCTATTGCAAAATCAAAACCGATATTTAGTTTAAGTTTGTCAGAAATATTAATTGGTTTTTCTATTCCAAATGAAGGAATTAATTCTTGGAATGTTCCTTTCACATAATTTATTTCTTTGAATCCATTGTTTTCGAAACCAAAACTACTTTGAGAAGTTATAGCTGTTGTTTCAAAATCATACTTAAAATATTGAATAGAAAATCTATAGTTGGTATTCTTTCCTAAGAGTTTAAATGATATTCCACTGGGTACTTGTGAGTAATATTTTTGAGTAATATAATCTTCATGTAACCGATTTTCTTTTATGTTGAAAACATTGACTCCAATACTTGAATTGTATTTTTTTTCATTCTGAACTTGGCTATATACTTGAATAGAAATAAAGAATACAAAGCAGAAGATAATAATATTTTTGATTAGCATTGAAAGTACGGTTAGTTCATAGCAAAGATACAATAGAAATAGGTATAAAGCAACAGTATGATTTCATGTCATTAATTTAAATATTGGAGGATGGATTTCAAACCATTAAAACTATAACAATCTGCAATCCATCACCCATAAAATTTGATTTATTTTATACTTGTTTTTATTGCTTGTAAATACCGATCCAACTGTTTCTTAACAACAGGGAAAAGAAAGAACAAACCAATCATATTTGGAAATATCATAGCAAATATCATAGCATCAGAAAATTTCCAAATAGAATCCATACTTGCTGCTGCTCCAATAATAATGAAAAGTAAAAATAATAATTTGTAGGTCATATCTGCTGCTTTTCCTCTACCAAATAAGAATTTCCAAGATTGCAATCCATAATATGACCAAGAAATCATAGTTGAAACTGCAAATAAAACTACTGCTATGGTAAGGAAAACATCTGAATAAGGGATATATTTAGCGAAAGCAATGGAAGTAATCCCTGCGCCTTCGTACGAAATTCCGTCAATCAAAACAGCTCCTGTTCCATTTCCTCCATATTCAAATGCTCCACCAAAATTGAAAATGATTATAACTAAGGCAGTCATCGTGCATATTACAACGGTATCAATAAATGGCTCAAGCAAGGCAACAAGTCCTTCCGATGCAGAATATTTTGTTTTTACGGCCGAGTGAGCAATGGATGCGGAACCCGCTCCTGCTTCATTGGAAAAGGCAGCTCTTTTAAATCCTACAAGTAATACACCAATCAATCCTCCAACTCCCATCGCTGTAGGGTTAAATGCTTCACGGAAAATCAATCCAATGGCATCATCAATCAAGCTGAAATTACTTAGAATTATGTAAAGACAAGCGGTTAAATATAGTATAGCCATCAATGGTACAATTTTCTCTGTAACTGATGCAATTCTTTTGATTCCTCCAATGATTATAATTCCAACTAAAATGGCAATGATTAACCCAATTAATGCTCCCGCACTTTCACTTTCAAGTCCCATTAAACTTTTGATTACGATGGTAGCTTGATTCGACTGTGCTGCATTTCCACCTCCAAATGATCCGCCAATACAAAAGATGGCAAATAAAATAGCTGAAATTTTACCGAGCATTGCATATCCTTTTTCTTTTAATCCTTTACTGATATAGTACATTGGTCCTCCATAGACCGTTCCATCTTTTCCAATGTCACGATACTGTACTCCGAGTGTGCATTCAACAAATTTGGTGGACATTCCCAATAATCCACAAACAATCATCCAAAATGTGGCTCCAGGTCCACCCAAGGCAATGGCCAGTGCAACGCCCGCAATATTTCCATTTCCTACGGTTCCCGATACTGCTGTTGCTAAGGCTTGAAAGTGTGTTACTTCCCCTTCTTGACTTTCATCTCGAATAGTATCTGGAATATCACCATCAATAGGCAAATCCGTTTTTTCTATTCCATGAGTATCTATTTCATCATATTTACCACGAACTACATTTATAGCCGTTTTAAAATGAAAAATATTTGGAAATTTGAAATATATAGTGAAGAATATAGCACTAAAAACGAGTAATATCAATACGAATGGTATCCCATAAATTGGAAAAAATATTAAATCGAAGAAAAAATCTGCAATAGGCTTAAATCCTTCATCAATTCTCTGATCTAATCCTTTTTCTTGGGCATAAGTCAAAAACGGTATAGCAAAAACTAGTACCGCAAGTAGTATTCTTTTCTTCATAATTTTTTTATTGGTTAGAAATGTTTGTTTTCGTTTGTATTCTTTCAACCCTTAAAAGTAGAAAAATTCCTTGGTTATACAAAATTTGTTTTGGTTGATTTACTATTTTATGAATAATTTGGTAGATTTTTCGATGAAGGAAAGGGAGTATATTTGGATTATAGTAATTTTTTGACTTCATCAACTTCATTCGGATGATTCACATTTTTAAGTACATTTTTAGCATCATCTGCATCTAATAACTCTACATCTGAATTGATTAATACTTTTCGTGGGCAACTATACCCTTGTGTTAAAAATTGTAATAAAACGGGATAGGATCTAGGTTCCCAAATGGTAATTAATGGTTCTGGAAATTCGTTTTCGGGACTGTTGAAGGCTGTGGCTAGTTTTGAAATATTTCTATTTTCCACCAATTGAGTGATTGTATTTTTATTCACTAATGGCAAATCAGTAGCTATGACCAACCAAGCAGCATCGGGATACTCTCGAAATGCAGAAACGATGCCTCCAAAGGGCCCAAGTCCAATAAACGAGTCTGAAATCGTGGGCAAGTCAATTTTATGCTCTTGATCTGGACGACAAGAGATAAAAACTTTATCACAAGTTTGACTCAATTGTTCATGAACGTGATTTTGCTGTGGTTTGCCATGGTAATCAATTTGAGATTTATCTTTTCCCATTCGGGTACTCTTTCCACCCACAAGGACTAATCCATATAACGGCGGCTTTTTATCTTGCATTTTGGAACTTAATATTTCGACAATTTTATCCAATTCTGTAATTTTCAAAATTGGAATATTGGATATTTCTAGATGGTTTTCTAAAAAAGAATATATTTTAGAATCGTTATCCAACATCAAAATCATACTGACATCCGTCAAACGATTAAGTTTTTTGGATAGAGATACTTCTTTTTTAGGATCAATTATTACAATCTGATGCCGTGCAGTGAAATGATTTCCATTGACTATGACCATATCAACATCATTGAAATGATTTCGATATTGAAATTTATTCCATGATTTCTTACTATCAAATCTATGAAAATTGATCTTGTCAGTATAATCTAATTTTGCCCCAAAATCTAGCGCATCCGTTTTAGAATGAACTACTTGCTCCCCATGTGCATGATCAGCATCTACATACGCAACTGCATATTTTTCCTTCATTTTTTCAATGATTTGGTAGGAGAGTGTTTTTATTTGACCACATGGAGTGCCTATGATTGCCCATTCATTTCTATGAAAGGTTCCGAAATTGGGTCGAGTTAATGCTGTATGTTTTTGATGTTTCATATCTTTATTTCCTTATAATTAATTCAAGTTACGCACTTTATTTTAATGCTTATTTAATACCAAAGCCAAATGATGTAGTTTTTTTACTCAACAGCGCAGCGCTCAACTAATCAACAACGAAGTTGGATGATGACTCACCTGTTCCACTACAATCAGTATTTTCTCCAACGTATCCCAAATTGAAGTCCTGCCTCCAATTGCAATATATTTGATAAATTATCATGATCTTCAAAATCTTCATTCCCTTCTACCAAATATTGGTCTAAATTTAGCCAATTGACATTGAAATGTTGTTTCAAACGTACAATTGGAGTAATCGTGAAATTTTCAGAAAGACCAATATCTAATCCAAGTCCTGCTCCAATTTGGAAGCTCATCGCCTTACTTACATCACCATTATTCACATTATAACTTGAAAACATCACGCCAGGACTTACTTGTATGAATAATCCTTTTTTGAAAATTGGGTCTTGTTTACCAAAAGTTGGACAATGACAATCCCCCGCAAAATCTAGGATATAGATATTTGTATGAAAATTGAATTGATGCAAATGAATATCTACATTGAATTGGTTATCATTTGGATAAACATATTCTCCTTCAAAATCGGCATAACTAATCTCGGGTGTAAATTCAATTCGTTTTTGTGGCAATCTAAACCAGTAACTTATTCCAAAAGTGAACGCTTTATTATAGTTTAAATTATTTTGGTTTCCCAATTTAGAATCTATTTGAGTTTGCCAGTCAGTCGCATTTATTTTTGAATAAAATGTACTTAAATTGATTTGAGAACTTGCAATGTTGCAGGTAAATAGAAAGGAAAAAAATAGTAATGTATTTTTCATATGTTGATTTAGGAATTGGTTAATCATCGTTAAAGTTATAATTTTTTATTTAAAATTATAGAAAGTAGGTCTAGATAATTTACTACGTCTATATTTTCCTATCTTTGTGAAAATTTAGTCAAACAAAACTACAAGAGTGAAGACAAAGACATTAAAAAAGGATAAAGTTAATTTAATAACGCTAGGTTGTTCGAAAAATTTGGTGGATTCTGAGAATATTATGACTCAGATGATTGGAAACGATATTTCAATCAAACACGAAGTGCATGAGGACGATACCAATGTGGTTGTTATTAATACTTGTGGTTTTATTGATGTTGCGAAAGAAGAATCTATTCAAACGATATTGCAATTTGCTGATGCAAAAAAAGATGGACGTATTGAAAAATTATTTGTAACAGGGTGTCTTTCTCAACGATATAAAGATGATTTACGAAAGGAAATTCCAGAAGTAGATGATTGGTTTGGTGTCTTGGAATTGCCTGAATTATTGGCTAAATTTAATGCAGATTATAAACATGAACTCATTGGTGAACGCATTTCTACTACTCCAAAGCACTTCGCATATTTGAAAATTGCCGAAGGCTGTAGCCGTACTTGCTCGTTTTGTGCTATCCCGTTGATGCGTGGAAAACATATTTCTCGTACGATTGAAGATTTGGTGAAGGAAGCGACACACTTGGCCAATACAGGTGTTCGAGAGTTGATATTGATTTCACAGGAGTTGACTTACTATGGATTAGATATTTATAAAAAAAGGAAGTTGGCAACATTGATGAATGAATTGTCGAAAATAAAGGGAATTCAATGGATAAGGCTACATTATGCCTATCCACATAAATTTCCAATGGAGATTTTAGATGAAATGGCAAGTAATGATAAAGTTTGTAATTATCTCGATATTCCATTTCAACATGCTTCCAATAAAGTGTTGAAAGACATGAGAAGAAATATCACAATGGAAGATATGGAAGAAATTATCATCGCCGCTGTTGAAAAAGTACCAAATATTAATATCAGAACGACGTTTTTGGTCGGATTTCCAGGAGAAACGGAAGAAGATTTTGAAATTTTATGTGATTTTGTAAAAAGAATGCGATTTGATAGAGTAGGGGTGTTTCAATATTCTCATGAAGAAGGGACTAGTGCTTATGAAATGGAAGATGACGTTCCTACAGAATTGAAAGTGGAAAGAGCCAATACACTAATGGAAATCCAAAGAGAGATATCTTTGAAAAATAATGAACAACATGTGGGCACCACAATGAAAGTCCTTTTTGATCGCAAAGAAGGAGATTTTTTCATAGGAAGAACTGAATTTGATTCTCCAGAAGTGGATAACGAAGTTTTAGTAGATGGAAAAGAGCATTATGTGAGAATTGGGGATTTTGCAGATGTAAAAATTACAAAAGCAAGTGAATACGATTTGGAAGGGGATGTTGTGGTTTTGAGTAAGTTTGCTTGATGCAAACTTATTTTTTCCCCACATGTTTCTCTTCATCTTCAATCCCCGTTTTACGTTTCCGAGATTTTATCTTAGAATTTCCGAAATTATAACTCATACTCAAGCTGACCTTTTGACTATCCCAAGACCCATTTCTTTTGCCTACAAGTGCATCAAAGCTCGATAGTGTCTGGACGGAAACTCAACAATATTAAAAATGTTTTTTTTGCAATATTTTTATTTTTTTCAACATATTGACCTGTGGTCTTAAAAAAATGTAAAGTGTATATCCAAATTTTTGTTCTATTTTTTATTTGAAACTGTAGTTTACAAGAATTGGACGGTTTACTGTTTAGAAATGGATGAAAAGGGCTATTTTATAGACGAAAATCATTTTTTGACCTTGATTTTAATTGTTTTTCGGTATTTAGGAACTGTGTAGAAATAAATGGACAGAGTTTAAGTTTTTATTTTATTCATAATTTGTAGTTCCTTATTGCTAAAATTTAATGTTTTTTCCTTATATTGCAATATCACCATTCGTCTAATACTATGAAAACTACACAATCAATACTAATTTGTTTATTGTTTTTAAGCAGTACAATAATTCTAAATGCTCAGCAAAGTCCATCT
>CAMZLN010000337.1 GCA_947311465.1 uncultured Saprospiraceae bacterium | reverse complement strand
TATTAAAATCAACTCCTCTTCTCATCAAATTTTCTTCGAATTTGTAAATTCTTAATCTTTTTTTTAATTATAGTAGGTAGATTTGGAAGATAATTCCATTTATTATAAGTAAATTTTATTAGGAAAATCAACTCATCTTCTCATCAAATTTTCAAGGAAGTTGGAAATGCCTAATCTTCTCATCGATTCTAAAAAACAAATAGAAAATAAAAAGCCCTCCCGAAACATCGAAAGAGCTTTTTATATCTTACTAGAATTAACAGTTAACAATTAACAATTAACCATTAACCATTAACAATTAACCATTAACAATTAATAATTATAAAAATTACTTACTCATACGAGCAGCCATCTTCAAAGCAGCATAAGCATTCACAATACCACCTGAAACACTTAATGAAGAAAATGGAACCTTATCTTCAGTTCCTGGCTTGATTACTTGTTGATTAACCTTAGTAGAAGAAGCCATCAAAATTTTCTTCACTTGCTTTGCAGAAAGATTTGGATAATATGATCTAACCAATGCAGCAACACCTGCAACTACTGGAGCAGCCATACTCGTACCTTGTAAATTTCTGTACTCATTATCTGGTAAAGTAGAGTAAATCTTCATTCCTGGTGCAAACAAATCTACATTGTTTGTTCCATAGTTTGAAAAAGGGGCAACCATGTTTTCTCCTTTTTCATAGTTCAATGCTCCAACTTCAATCCATGTTTTAGCCATTTTTGGCTTCCAAAACCAACCACGTTTTTTGTACTTATCATTTGGGTAGTTTTCTGCTACATCGTTATCTTGATTAGAGTTACCGGCTGCATGTATCAACAAAACGTCATGTTTAACGGCATATCTTACCGCATCATCTACCGCTTGTTTTCCTGGAGAATATGCTTTTCCAAAACTCATGTTGATTACTTTTGCACCATTATCTACTGCATATCGAATTGCATTGGCTACATCTTTATCTCTCTCATCTCCATCTGGTACAGCACGAACAGTCATGATTTGTACATTGTTTGCTACTCCATCCATTCCGATGTTGTTATTTCTTTCTGCTCCTATGATACCGCCTACGTGGGTTCCGTGCAATGCGTCTGGACCTTCATATTCGTTGTTACCATAAATTCTTTCGTTGATATTGTCGTAGTTATCGCCTACAATATTTCTTGGATCAAAATCTAGGTTGTAATAGTATTTTGCTTGACCTTCGTAGTAGTCCAATCCGCCTTGAATCTGTTCTGTAATTTCTTTCTTTACATTGTCAATAGATTCTACAGTTTCTCCTTGAGCAAAGATATTTCCGAAAATTCTCTTTGCAATTCCTAAATCTTTATCATCACCAGCATCCACTGCATCAATGTTTGCTTGTGTTGGCTTTTTACCTTCTAATGCCTTTTCCATTGCATTGATTGCACCCATTAACATCTCTTTCGTTTGAGCCATTTGTGCTACATTTGCATTTGCTTCATCATATTTTTCTTTTACTTCATCTCGTGTCTTTTCAAAAAGCGCATATTCTATTTTCTCTTTCTTACTGAGTTTAGTAACATCAGCTTTTTCATATTTTGGCTTTAATTTTCGGTAGATACGAGTTACTTCCAAGTTATCTGGTCCTACTTCACCATTTTTACCACCTATGAAATTCCAGCCATGTACATCATCAATGTATCCATTTCCATCATCATCTTTTCCTGCTACTCCATTTGCTTCTTTTGTATTTACCCACATGACATTTTTCAAATCTTCATGCTCAGTATCGATACCAGAATCAATTACCGCTACGATTACTTTTGTAGATTTCTTGCCTTTTAAAAATTCTTTGTAAGCTTTTGCATCACTTACTCCATAATAATTGTCCGCTTTATTATCTAAATGAAACCAATCTTGTGGTGGTGCTTGTGCAAAACCAACTGTTGCCGTTAATAGTAAAAGGGATATTGTCTTGATAATCCTATTTGAAATATTCATTTTGTGAAATTAGTTTAATTATAAAAAACATGTAAAGTTACCATTATTATACCTATTGAAACAATTATTTATTTGAAAATATGTTTAAACGTAAGAAAAATTAGATAGAGTTAGTTTTTTAATAGATGAGATTGTATTTTTGTACGATGAAAATATAACTATATTTGTATTTGTTTATTGGAAATCAAGGGAATATTCCTTGAAACATGAATTTTATTAAAAAAAATATGAAAAAATATATCAGTATCTTATTCTTAATAATCCCTTTCTTAATGAATGCTCAAATGGAAGTGGGGTTGTTCGCAGGAGTTTCTAATTATCGTGGAGAATTATCTCCCGAGTCATTTAAAGGAGGGTTAAAACAAACTCATGCAAATGTAGGTGGAATTTTTAGATATGGATTAAGCAATTTTTTTGGCTTGTCTTTGAATGCTAATTATGGAAAAATATCTGGAAATGATGCCTTCGCTTCAACTGCATCTCGTATTAATCGAAATTTGAGTTTTAAATCAAATATTTTTGAAGCCAATCTTGTGCTTGAATTTAATATCCTTGGTTTTCAACCTTATAATTATACTAGAACATTTTCTCCTTACCTTTTTGCAGGTGGTGCTTTTTATCATTACAATCCTAAAACTTATTTTAATAATCAATGGGTGGAATTGAAAAAATTGGGCACCGAAGGTCAAGGAATTGATGGTGCTGCAGGTAAGACTTATAGTACAAATCAATTTTCAATCCCAATGGGTATCGGTGTCAAATATGCCATCACGGATAAATGGGTTCTTGGATTTAAAGTAGGTGCTCGTATGACTTTTAATGATTATTTAGATGATATTAGTACGAGCTATGTTGCTTATGATGTCTTAGTGGCCAATAAAGGTATTGATGTGGCTAATATTGCTGATCCTTCGTTAAATCAGGTTTCTCAGCATTTGGAAGGACAAGTTTTCAATAGGGGAGATGCTTCTAAAAATGATTGGTATATTATTGGTGGATTTTTTGTCACTTATGTCTTTGAAGATAATGGTTTGGTAGGGGCACGGAAGAAAAATCGTCGTGGGAAGGGGTGTTATGATTGAGAATTGGGAATTGGGAATTGGGAATTACGAATTAATCTAAAATCACGATATTTCTCCATCGAGTAGATATTTCTCTTTTTTGACGAAAATCTATCAAAAAGAATATTAACCATAATGTCGCATCTACGAAGCTTATTTCTCTTTCACACACCTACGGTGTTACCATAATGTCGCATCTACGAAGCTTTCTTAATAGATATACCCCGACAACTTAGGGGCGACACTAAAATAACAACATCAATAATAAATCAAAAGCCCTGTAGGGGTGATAACATCTCAACACAAACAGCTCAAAAGCCCTGTAGGGGCGACATTATGGTATAATACCTAAAATCGTGATACGAAAATAACGATTATTTTGTGCCGTATGACAAAGTCTCCCTACAACTTGAATAGTTATATCTAATTCTAAAGTCACAAAGTAGAATTAAGCCAAACCCTTTTTAAACTAAATTATCATAAATCAGTTAAATAACTGTTAAAAATATTCCAATCTATTTTTTTACTTCTCAATAGATAGTATATTGTGCCTAAGAACTATACATTTTTAACTAACTCTTTTACCCTTATTAAATTTAAAACAATGAAATCATTATCTACTTTCCTATTCTTTTCTATTTTCCTTTTTTCTTGTCATCGAAGAATTCATGTTTATGATGATTATGTAAAACATGAAAAAATTGTGAGTTATGTTTTGCCTAGAACTGCCAAATGTGTGAACAAATCTACTTGGCTGGGCAACGGGTTAGGAAAATATTTTTCTACTATATTGGTCTTTGAAAAAGATGCTTTAGCCGATAAAAACCCTGTTTTATATCTTAGATTGAGTTATGAAGTGGACAATTCATTTTATATGGTTATTGATGGTGCTGCTCATGAGTTTCAATTAGGAGATGCCGATGAAAACGAAGAATTAGAAACCAAGCCAGAACCTAGTTCCTTAGGTGGAGATATAGCCATCGGTGTCCTTGAAGGCGTAGTGGGAGTAGAAGTAGTTGGGCATCATAATGTTAGTATTTATGATGATTTGTATTTAGAATTTGATTACGAAATGGACAAGGAATTGCGAGAGGAAATACTTCAAGCTAAAAAGCTCTCTTTTCGATATTATATCAATCGACTACCTTATGAATATACAATTAAAGGTCGAAAATTGCGAAGAATTAAGAAATTTTTATTGTATTGATAGATTCAGGACATCTATAATCAAAGCAAGTACTTTTTTCATAGTTACTTATTATCTGTCCAAATAAATTATCGTTTTTTGTTTAAAACCTAGTATTTTATACTTGAATTTTATGTTGACAAAAATCATTATTTTGGAATGATGAAAATCATCTAAGATAATGATTATCATTTTTAAATTTGTGTATCAATACATATTAGATAATTATTGATATCTGATTTTGTCTTCATTGATAGGGTACCACAAACATTTTAGTTTATATTTTATATCTAGTTGAGAAAACAAACTATGACGTAATTTATTTTTTAACCAATATGTTTAATTACATTATAAAACCTATTAATTATGAAAGTCGAACAAATATTTACCGGCTGTTTAGCCGAAATGGCTTACTTTATTTCAGATAATGGCGAAGCAGCTGTTATTGATCCTTTGAGAGAAACTGAACCATATATTGAAATGGCAAAGGCAGAAGGAGCAAAAATTAAATGGATATTTTTAACTCATTTTCACGCTGATTTTGTTTCTGGACAAGTGGATTTGGCTAAAAAAACGGGTGCAACTATCGTTTTTGGTCCAAGCGCAACAGCAGCTTATGATATTCATGAGGCTAAAGATGGTGAAATGTTTCCCGTTGGGAAAATTAATCTTAAATTATTGCATACTCCTGGACACACAATGGAGTCAATTTCTTTATTACTTGTTGATGAAAAGGGTGAAACTCCTTACTTGTTCTCTGGCGATGCTTTGTTTATCGGTGACGTGGGAAGACCAGATTTGGCGGTTAAACACGGTAGTATAACGGAATCTGATTTGGCTGGTTTCTTATTTGATTCTTTGAGAAATAAGATTATGCCACTCCCAGATTCTACAATCGTTTATCCAAATCACGGTGCGGGTTCTGCTTGTGGAAAAAATATGAGTAAAGAGACTTTTGATACTTTAGGGAATCAAAAGAAAACAAATTATGCACTAAGAGCCGATATGACTAAGGATGAATTTATCAAAGAAGTTATTACAGGTTTAAAAGCTCCACCACAGTATTTTCCTAAAAATGCAGGAATGAATAAGTCTGTAAATAAAAGTATTGATGATATTTTGGAACAAGGGCTTACTGCATTATCTCCAAGAGAATTTAAAACTGTGGCAGAACAAGATGATGTATTGATTATCGATGCAAGATCAAAAGCTTCTTTTACTAAAGAATTTATTCCAGGATCTTGGTTTATCGGTATTGATGGAAGTTTTGCTCCTTGGGTTGGTGCTTTGGTTACAAATATCAATCAGAAAATTATCATCTTGGCTCCTCGTGGTAGAGAAAAAGAAGTAGTGACACGATTGGCAAGAGTGGGATATGATAATACTATGGGATATTTGAAAGGTGGTATCCGTTCTTGGAAAGCTGCTGGTTTTGAGACAGATGCAATTGGGTCTTATTCTGGTGAAGAAGCTTTAACTGCATTTAAAAAAGGAAAAATTAATTTAGTGGATGTAAGAAAAGAGTCTGAATACTTCTCACAACATGTCGATAAGGTGATTAGTTTTCCACTGGATTTTATAAATAAGAATTTTTCAGAGATAAATTCAAAAAAAGAATACACTCTGCACTGTGCTAGTGGATATCGATCCTTGATAGCAGCATCTATTTTTAAAGCGAATGGGGTGAAAAATGTTTCCGATGTAAGAGGCGGATTCAAAGCCCTAAAACGTGCAGGGGCAAAATTAACAGATTATGTTTGCCCTTCAACAATGCTTTAATCTATAATGAGATAAATCATGTGATAGAAATGATTCCTATCATAAACTAAAAAATGGTTTTGATTTATCTTTACAGTACAGAAGTGATATCTGGTATATTATTGTTCGATTTTGATGGTATAGCCTACTTTGTGTAGGTTATACCTATTTTTTTGTAATAAAAACTCCGAACGACACCTATAACGGAATAATAAACAACCTATTTTCCCGCCATTTCTCAAGTCATCATTTCCATTTGATACTGTTCCAAAACCAAAGGAATCTTTAATCTTTTTAAAAATCTAATTTTTTCAACTGTTTCCTACATGAATTGAATATTCTTGAATGGCTGAAAAGAGATTTTTCTAAGTACTTTCGTTTTTTATCTTGATTGGAATAGGGATTTTTAAAACGCTCTAGGATTTTTTATTTTACTTCTCCACTTACTCTTCTATCTAAAATTCCTAAAAACTCCTCAATCTCTTGCTCAATAAACTGTGCATGTTCAGGTCTAGCAAAGCCTTTTAATAAGAGTTTTTCTCGACCCTTATGTAGTTTTGCATATAAACCATAAGAATAAACTGGCTTATCATTCACCTTTCCACTTGAATACTTTTTAACAAATAATTGTTTGATATCTTTGGTCTCAATAGGTTGTTTTTTAAATATCTGTAATGGTTTTCTTTCAATAAATATATAATCAGAATCAATGGTTACGTACGTTTTGTTGACTAAGTCTCCAATAGCTTTCATGCCTAGTCCAGCCCCAACCATTAGATGCAGTGACATGAATAAGAGCTGTGAATAATCACCTGATACTATTGCTGCACTGACAAAAACAAACATAAATAGATTCCAAAATATTGTAAAAAACAGAATAAAATTGACTGCAAACCCTTTCGGTTTATAAATAAATTCCAACATAGAATGGAGCTTCAAATAATCCATTTTTCTTGGAAGTTGGACGTACGGTTTTGTTCTTTCAAATATTTCGATATCCTTATCTATTTGAAATGCTGTACCACAGTTACTACATGTCACATGACCATTACTGTCAATTTCGCTTTGTTTGATTGGGTTATGACAATTTGGGCAATCTGTTCTAGATAAACCACTTGGCAACTCTACTCGTTCATCTTGTTTGAATTTTTTTTTGTATTCTTCTTTCATTTGAATTTTTGTTACAACTTTTCTTTTGTAAATTTATTGCCATTTTAACCCCAGCTTCAAGTCTCTCTTGTGTCGAACCTTCAACTCTTTAGAATCTATAACCCATCACCTATAACCCACAACCCATAACCATTTATATTTTACGCAAATTTAATATAATCATAAACCAATAAAAGAGAGTCATTTGCATAGTTATCAAAATTCTTAAATCGTGCCTGGTGCAGTGAGATCAATTCTTCATCCTTTTTCAAGAAGTTATACAAAGTTCGTGCAATTTTCACAAATCTAGGAAAATCATCATGTTGTGGAATCTTAATCGTACCAATAGCATTTAGAAGATGTACAAATTCTTCATAATCATAAATGGTATATAAAGTTGGATACTTCATCGCCAAATAAAATGAAATCAGCCTGTGATTTTGATAATGGTTATTTTCAATAGATTCGGGATTCTTTTTCTTATACATCAATAGCAACTGTCCAGAATAATATTGAAAACGATCCAATCGACCATCAATCTCTTTTTCTTCATCAAATAAATCCGTAAAAATCGACTTTGTATAATCGGGTTCTAATTCAAAAAACAAAGACATCATCTTTTTGGGCTCAAATCCTCGTTGATTCCATATTCTATTCGATACCTTACTTTGTAGTGATTGGTCATACATATTGGTAAGATCAGGATCAGAAAGATCCCATTTCTCTTGAAAATTCAACTGTATATCCCATAAATATACTCTATCATAAGCATCTTTCGATTTTAAAAACTGTTTATATTCTTCAATTCTAGATTGTATCTTTTTCAGTTGCATGTTGACAAATATAATGTATTAAATCAATGTATTCAAAAATAATGGTGGTTTCTTTGGATTGGATCATCGGCTTAATCCAATTTATTGGATTACATTGAATCGGGTAGCACCGTTTCAAGCATCGTTTAGTTACCAAAAATAGTTTTCCATACAGAGAAAATGATTAAATGAGCAGTCAAACACGTTTACCAAACTTTAAAAGTTTGGTAAACGTAAATATAGCAGAAAGCCGAGCTTGAAGATGTGACCTAGTCCAATGTTTACTAAATTTTGGAAGTTTAGTAAACAACTGCTTCAATTTTGAACAATAAGTTTCACTGGATCGAAATCTCGTTTATTTGAAGTTACAAAATAAACACCATTTGGAATATCTTCTAAATCAACAGTATAAGATTGAGATGAAAAATCTATACTTTTATTTAAAACGATAGTTCCAATACTGTTATAAATTGTAATGTCAAGTTTTTTTTGTGGTTCATCGAACATAATATTAATTTTATCCTGTGCTGGATTTGGATATACTAGAATATCATTAGGTGTAGTAGGTAAATCTTTGAGGCCTGTTGAGAATGGCCAACCAATACTGTAGTCACAACCTGTGAGAGCACGGTACATAGGCTGATTTGGGAAATTATGCGATAGTCTGGTGGGTGGTAGAATTGCTTTTGCAACGAAGTTACAAGCCACTCCTTTATTATCAGGTTCGAGAATGGTATGGATAGCAATCGCTGTGCCTCCTGATCCAAAATAAATCCTACAATCTGGCCCGATATACATATTCCCTAATAGTCCAACTGGCCATCCATAACTATCAAATCCCCAATAGTGTCCGACATGTTCCATTTTATTGTCATCTTCTAAATCTATTTGATATAAATCTTTTGGGGCTGTTGCGTATATAAATCTGGAGTTGGGTGAAAAACAAAGAGAACCAAGATGCTCCATGTGTGGATATTTAATGTTGGTGCGAAAATTAATATCCCCTGTTTCATTGTTGAAGTCATATAACAAAATTCCAAGTTTTACATTATTTATGGCAAGCATTTTTCCGTTTGGTGAAAAAGTTGCATTTATTCCTTCATCTGGGCGTAGCATTTTGGGACCAGTAATTTGTATTTCTTTTTTTATAATTTTATTTTCACCTATTTCCCAAAATATAAATTTATTAGATTGGTACAATATTGTAAAAACCCACCATTTTGTTTTTTTTTTGTTTAAAACAGATGTGATATCACCAGTTCTCATATTTTGGTTATAAAGCTTTTTTTTCTCCTTCAAATAAATTTCTCCATTTTCTTTAACGACAAATTTTGATAAATACATATTTCTTGCGACAACCCAATTTTTTTCAGGCCAAAAATCTGCATCTTTATGAATGAGATAATAAGTTGAATCATTAGATCGTTCAGGAACAAATAAGGAACATTGGAATCCAGGATACCTATCTGGACAGTATTGGTCATGTGTAATGCCTGGAGTTAAAGTATCACTTCCTTCAACTAAATTGAAATTTTCATCTAATACCCTACAATTGTCAGTCATCATTAAAAGCTTACCATTTGAATCACATATTGAACTTCCTCCAGCATCACCAACTCTAAATTCAACTCCGCCATAAGGATATACTTCAACTTTATCTTTATTAAAATCTAGGATACTTACACCAAAATTAATGGGAAGACTATCTTGGTATCCAAAGGGCCACTGATAGTCATATTTTTGAGAGAAAAGGAGACTTGGAATGAGTAATAGTATTATTGATAATTGTTGCTTCATGATTAGATGTTGTTACAGAAACCACTTAAGTTAAAAAAAATAAAAAAAACGAATCTTGCAAGAATTCTCCGCTAATTTATAAAAACAATATAACAAATTTAAATATATTACAAGATAAATGTAAATTTCAACACATTAACTACTTTTGTTATGCTATAAAGTAGATATTTCACCTCAAAAGCGTAACATCCCCCTTAAACAACTCCCGTTTCCCATCCAGAAACAAAACATAAGTATAATAAGTAAACACACCAGGATTCATTACACCATTCCCAAAACTGCCATTCCATCCAAATTCAATCTGATTGGCAGGAAAATGAGATTGTGTGAAGACCTTATTTCCCCATCGATCAAAAATTTCAAGAATCTCTACTTCTTGGATATTGACATCTGTATAAACTGTAAAAACATCATTGATGCCATCTCCATTCGGGGTGAAACCACTTGGAATATAGACATTGTGGTCATTGATAATTCTTAGGGACAATTGGTCTTCTGCCAAACATCCATTTTGATCGTAGGCTGTAACGGTATAGGTTATATTTTCATGGGTATTGATGTAAGGATCAAAACAATCACTACAACTTAATCCTGTTTCTGGTGTCCAAATGACATATTTTGCATCAAAATTGGGCGTGATAATCAACTGGATTGAATCTCCTAATTTTAATTCTATTTCTGCTTCTAGATCCAAATCTAAATCAAAGGGTGCGGTGAGAACGATCGTATCTTCCCAAATACATTTATTTCCGTCTGAAATGATGATTGGATATTCCCCTGGTGGCAAATCCGTAAATGACTGGGTATTTTCAAAGTTTTCTCCATCAAATGAGATAATATATGGCGGTTTTCCACCCGTAATACTGTCGATATTGATATTTCCATCATCTACTCCTAGGCAAAATGGCGGATTAAATGAAAAATGTGTTTCCAATTGTATGGGGGGATCCACCTGTACGGATACGGTATCATAACAGTCGTTGGCATCACTTACAATTACGGTGTATTCTCCTGCTTGATCCGTGATTCGAATCGGATTGGTTGATCCATTGTCCCAAAGATAGGTCTCAAAATTGTTGGATGCTTTTAGTGTTAATTCTTCTCCTACGCAAAAGGTTTTGACGCCGAAAATATTGGCTTCGGGTGATTCAAATACTTCAATTTCTAATTCTAAAATGCTATCACATCCATTTTGAGTTTGTAATAGAATTTCATAAACCCCTTCAGTAAAATATGCTGCATTTTCAAGATAAAAGGTATCATTTTGACAGATGGATTCAAATAGGGGAGTATGGTAGGTTGGATAGACAATGAGATCAAGTTGTACCAAACTATCGCATCCATCTTTAGTGCTCAATGTCCTTGAAAAGATGCCTGTTTTATCAAATTTTTCATTATCAATTTCAATAAAATCTCCATCACATATTTCTTTTTTAATTTCGGTATTATACGTTTCAAAAACAGTTAAATCTAAGTAAATAGTACTATCACAGCCATTTTGGGAAGGAAGAATATATTCATAATTTCCTGTTTCATTATACGTTTCTCCATCAATAGAGAAGGCATTATCATTGCAGATGGATGCTTCTATATTTGTTTCTAGTTGTGCTTCAATATGTAGATTTAATTGTACCAAACTATCGCATCCATTTATCGTTTTTAAATGGTTTTCATAAATTCCTGATTGATCAAAAATCTCGTTTCCAATTTCATAAGTCTCTCCAAAACAAAGATTAACATTTAAGTCTGTTATCTCATTTTTATTGACAATTAGATGTAAAATTATGGTACTGTCGCAACCTTCATTTGTGATAAATGTCTTTTTATAATCTCCCGTTTCTCTTAATATGTCGTCATAGAATTCTATTTGTTCTCCTTCACATATTTCTATTATTGATTCTTCTATCTTGGAATTTCCCGTTATTATAGAAAGAAAAATAATGCTGTCACATCCAGATTGTGATTTTAAAGGGATTTCATAATTTCCAGCAGTGAAGTATCTTGTATTGTCCACATTGATAAAGTCTCCATCACAAAGAATTTTATCTATATGGGTTTCAATCTTATTTTGTACTTTTAGTTCTAAATGGACGATACTGTCACAGCCCGTATTGCTTTCAAAAGTTGCAGAATATGTGCCTGATTCTGTTAGTAAATTGCCATCAAAAAGATAAATATCACCTTCGCAAATGGATTCTGAAAGGTGATTTTGTATAGTAGAATTAATTTCCAATTGTAGAATAATGGTACTATCACATCCGTGAATTGTCAATAATTGTTGTTCGTACTTCCCCGAAGTATCTAGCGCTTGATTATTAAAAAGATAGGTGTCTCCTTCGCAAATGGTTTTATTAATTTCAGTTATTGTATTTTCGGCAACCAATAAATTTAAAATTTCTAGGATATCACATCCTTCATCTGTTTTGTATCGCCTAGAGTAAGTACCTGATGTTGTGAGTATTTGATCTCCAAATTCATAAGAATCACCTTGACAGATTATTTTTTTTATGTTGTCTGCGACCTCATTCATGACGGTCAATGTCAATTCAACGGTACTATCACAATTTGCTGTTGTTTTATAGGCTTCTATGTATATTCCTGTTTTATCTAAAAGTTGGTTTCCAAATTCAAAGCTACTTCCTTGGCAGATAGATTTTTGTATTTTGGTTTTAAAAACTTCATACACAATCAAATCCAATTCTATGATGCTATCACATGTATTCATAGCAGGTAAGGTATCGTAGTAAATTCCAGTTTCTGAATAGTCTTTTTCTCCGAAATTAAAATAATCTCCTTCACAAATTTCTTCACTTATTTGTGTAAACTGAGATTCAATTACCAATAGATTTAATGTTGTAATGCTATCACAATTATTCTCTGCTGTAGTTGTATCGTAATAGATACCCGTTTCTGATAAGATTTGATTTCCAAAATTGAAGATTTCATTGGCACAAATACTCTCTTGGAGAGATATCGTAACGGATTCATTTACAGTAACGGTCAAGGTAATAATACTATCACACATCGCTTGTGTGGAAGGCAATGTGTCTAAATAGACCCCTGCTTCTGATATGAATTGGTTATTAAATTCATAAATATCGGGTTTGCAAAGTGTGATTTCATATGCACTCCCTTCTATAGCACAAGCTGGATCTTCACAATCTGTCAATCCATTATTGTCATCATCTATTCCGTTGCCACAAATTTCGGTACAACTCATAATTAAATGAATGATGTTATTGGAATAATCGCATTCCAAAATATTGGTATTTGGAAAATCATCTAGATTTATTGGAATAGTGAAACTTCCATTGTCATTCAATACTATATATATGTCTGCGGGTAAACCAATTATACTATCTATTTGAAAAATGAATAAATCTGTATCATTTTTTACAAGTGGATTGAATGAATATTTTATATCTAGTAAAATTGCAGTTGGATCATTGAAAGGATCTCCTTTGTAAATGGAAATGGGCATTCCTTTTGGAAAACTCGCTTCTCCTATATTTTCAATCTGAACTGCTACGGAAATGGATTCTGGACAATTGGAATTATCGGTTTCGATATGAACTGCACTTACGTCAGGAACTGGCTGAATGGGATCTCCATTGATATCTTTAGGTGATAATTGCATCAAAAATCCATTGAAAATATCGTTTAGCTGACTTGCTACATGTGATTGTTGTTGTGCAGGTATAGTAAGATTATCATTGACATTGGTGATGAAATATCCATGTTGATTCCACACTTTTCGGGTAGGCATCCAAGCATCATTTTTGGATTGATATACTCTCACGAATGATCGTCTGCTATTGGCTGGACCATTGAAGTTTTGACATGTCATGATTATTTCCGCATGACCATCTGCATCCACATCTGCAATTACGGGATATTCTGTTCTGGTTCCTGATCTACATACAACTCTAGATAATTCACCGCCCGTACTTCCGTCTAAAATATATAGGTATTCTTGGTCGCTATACACTACTTCATTTTTACTGTCTCCATTGAAATCGAATAGGGTACATGTAGTCAATGATGATTCGTCATCTACTACTTTATTCCATTTTGGGGTAAAGGTTTTATTATTAATATTGATATCAAAAACGGTGAGATTATTTTTACTTACAACGCCAAGTTCTATTTGTGGGTCATTGTCAAAATTACCGATACAAGCTCTTCCTGTTTGTTGATTTCCTTTGGTTGTATAGGGTTTTGCAATTAAACTTTCAGTATATGGATTCCAAATATAAATGAGATTGCCACTGGATACCAAAATATCTGGTCGATTATCTTGATTCAAATCTGCTATACTTACAAAACCATCTTTTGTATTTGTGTCATTGATTTCTGCTGCGATTGTCAAACGACCACCATCGGTATTTCCGTTTCCAAGTTCTACAGTTAAGACTTGGTTACCAACAATCAATTCTAGCCCTTTGGCCTCATTTCCAAATGTGCCACCTTTGGGTTTTCGATCTCCTGGCTTGAAAATATCGTAAGCTAATGAATAACGGTCATTAATCATTGGCGGATTTCCCGTATTTAAAGCAGGATCAATTGTATATCTGGTTCCATTTATAGCACTAAAAATTCTATTTCCAGCGTAAACTTCTGGATAGCCATCTCCATCAAAATCTGCTAATTGTGGTGTATTGGCGATGCTACTTGTTGCATTGGGTGTAAAAGTGACCCATATTGGATTTGGATTGCCATATTCAAATCGTCCAATAGTTCCTCCCGTTCCAATGATGAAAATATCACCCTTCCCGTTCCCATCTACATCTCCAATGACGGGCTCAGAATACGGATGCGAATTTAGAGATGATATATTTTGTTTGATTTCACCCGTTTGACCATCAAATATTCGTATAAAACCTTCATTAAAACCAGTTTTTGACACTACATCGGGAACTCCATCTCCATCCATATCTCCTACAAAAGCATTGCACCGTTGATCTATAAAATAGGCATCTTTTGTTTGCCATTTTAGAATCATATCAAAATCAAATTTAACAGGTGGACGCTCATCACATGGGCTGTCTGGGCCATAATAAAAATCTTCACAGTAATTACTTTCAAAACAATCAGGGTCAAAACAATCAATCAGACCATCATTATCATCATCTATCCCATTGAAACAAATCTCTTGTCCAAATGAAGGGAGTATGGAAAATGCAGTGAAAATTATAAGAAAACCAAGTTTTTTACGAAATTTGAACATGATATTCGTGTAGGTGAAAAAGATTAGTTTTGGGGTAATATTTACGAAGTTAGGTATTATTAGGTATTATTCATGAAAAACAAAATAAAATTTTGAAAATCATATTAAAAATTGTTATCGTTTTGGCTATGGGGTGCTTAGTGTGGATGTTTACTCCGTTCCAGGAGCATTTGATGAGAATTGTATTTGATTTGAAAACAAGTCAAAAAATAGTGGAGTCACATAACGAAATTGATGATATTTTTGCATCTTTGATTAAAGTTGATTATGAAAGTTTACCATTAGAATATCGTGAAGAAACGGGAATGGTCGGTTCTTACTATGAAGAAAAATTTCGAAAATTATTTTATTATGAAATTGATGGTTCGGATGTTTTTAAATTTCTTGTAGGGGATTTTAGAATTATTGATTTTTTGCCTAATGATGAATTCTTAGGTGATCATCTATCCAAATTACTCTTTAATAATAAAATTTATTGGCTGGTAGATGAAAAGGTGATCCATAAGACATTAGATTTTCAGAATGCTCTTTATTCAAAGGGATATAATGAAACTGGATTCAAAATAGTAAATGGTTTTCGTCACCCGAAATATAATACAGAAATTGGTGGCGTTCCTAAAAGTCATCATCAATTGGGAGAAGCTATTGACATCGTTGTAGGGGATGTTGATGATAATGGTATTGCAAATCAAATAGATAAATCCATAATTTTAGATATTTTAGAAAATGAAATCATTAAAGATGAAGGTGGAGTAGGGCGATATATAGGTACGATGTCTGTTCATTATGATACACGGGGATATCGGGCACGTTGGAATCAGCAAGGGGGTGGTAATGTGAAATAGCTGGCGTTTCAAATTTACTGGCATTTCAAATTTACTGGCGTTTCAAATTTATTTGAAAAAATTCAAGCCTAAATTTAAGAGCGTTGAAAAACGGAATTCGCTTCGCTGTTCCTATAAATCTAATAAATTAGATTTTGCCCTAGCCGGCATTTCAAATTTATTTGAAAGAACTCAAGCCTTAAGATTAAGAGAGTTGAAAACGGAATTCGCTTCGCTGTTCCTCATAAATCTAATAAATTAGATTTTGCCATATCCGGCATTTCAAATTTATTTGAAAGAATTTAAGCCTTAATTTAAGAGTGTTAAAAACGGAATTCGCTTCGCTGTTCCTATTAAATCTAATAAATTAGATTTTGCCCTATCCGGCATTTCAAATTTATTTGAAGTCATCATACAAAAAAAAGCACATCAACCTCACGGAAAATGCACTTTTCTTAAAACCTAAAATTATTAACTGTAAACTACTTGTTTTGTTTGGGCGTTTTGAGATTACACAGTTTGACTAAATGTGTATTACTTGCGAACCATTTCAACATTGGCTAAAATGACTCCACTTTTATTATCAGAAGTAAGTGCATCAGAAACATGATTATCCACCATGTTTAAGCCTTCAAAACAGAGTAAACATCCTTCTGTTTTTACAAATGCTTCTAGTTTTTTTGTTTTGAATCCGTCTTTTTGGATAGTTATCGTATAGTGATTTCCTTCTGTAAATGAGAAATCAAAATTTGAATTTGATACAGTATGATTTTCTAATTCTGTTTTTCCTGTTGTATTATTTAGTATGGAGACGGTCGCTCCGTTTATTTCTTTTTCTACCTTTGTTTCTTTTAGTTTTTCCAATAGTGAAACATCAAATGAGTATTTAACTTTCTTAATGCTGGGGATTGGAGTCATCGTTGCCAATACAACGTCATGTGTTTCAGTTGATTGTGAAGATGCAAATACAGAAAATAGAATAAATGAAAATAAGAGTATTAATTGAAGCTTTTTCATAAGATTAAAATTTGTAAGTTGTAAAATGGTTAAATCATACGATTTTGGTGTTGATATGTCTGAAATATAAATAATTTTATTCGGACAGAACTTATTTCCAAATTCGTATTATATGGGAGAAGCGACCTAAATAAATCTATTAGGTTAATTTACAGGGAGTAAATAGTATTGTAATTGAAATAAAAATTGTGGGGAACGAACAATATTATTGCAATGACCATGCCAAAAAGGAAACTTATTAGAAAAAAATGAGTAGTAAAGCTAAATTGCTCTACCACTCATGGAATTACATAATAATCCGAAGATAATTATGAAAGATGACCACAAAACCTCTTTCTGATGACGTAGCACCAAAATATTTTTATAAACATTCCATGAATAAAGGAGTAAAATCACTCAAAGGTATTGAGCTGAATTGTATAGTGATTTCATAGTATGTTTAATCGTACTCTTAGTTTTCGTCACAAATATATGTAAAATAATCCTTATTTCAAAATAGTTTCTTATTCGTATTTTGTCTAAATAAAAAAAAAGATTGAAATCAAAGTTGAAATTTGTTTCTTTTACGCTAAGTATATTTTATATTTGCGACGCTATTTTAAAAGCCATGCATTTATAGACTAAATTAAGGTGATTTAACTATTATTAAATTTTTATTTTCTCTATAAATTAGTAGGTTTTAGAATAGGTTTTTTTTTTATTAAAATTTTAGAATTTTGGCAAGTAATTCTTATAACTTAAAAAAAGGTTTTGATATTAATATTTTAGGAGATGCTAAAAAAAAAATTGTAAAGGCGTCTGTTAAAACATTTGCGTTAAAACCTAAGAATTTTATTGGGATGGCTCCAATCCCGAAAGTCTTGGTAGTCGCGGGTGATACAGTAAAGGCTGGCGATGTTTTATTTTTTGATAAAACTAGACCTGAAATTAAATATGTTGCCCCTGTTAGTGGAAAAATCGTTGATGTGAAGCGAGGGGAGAAAAGATCTATTCAGGAGATAATTATTAAAGGAGATCAGAATATTGACCATAAATCTTTTCCAGCATTTGATATAAATACTTCGGATAGAAATGCTTTGGTGCATTATTTAACTGAAGCGGGTGTATGGCCTCATATCAATGAGCGTCCTTACGATATAGTCGCAAGTACAACCATTATTCCAAAAAATATATTTGTTTCAACTTTTGACTCAGCTCCTTTGGCGCCTGATTTGAATTTGATTGTTAAAGGAAATGGAGATGCTTTTCAAAAAGGACTCGACGTGCTTGGGAAGTTGACTAGTGGAAAAGTGCATCTAGGAATTGATGGTCGGGCAGGGCACTCCTCGGATCCAATATTCGCACAAGCAAAAAATGTTTCTCTTCATAGTTTTTCTGGAAAACATCCCGTTGGTAATGTAGGTGTGCAAATTCATCACATTGCGCCAATTAATGCGAATGAAACGGTATGGACGCTTGGTGTACAAGATGTAGTGACTATTGGAAAATTGTTTACAGAAGGAAAATATGACGCAACCAAAGTTGTCGCTCTAACTGGATCTGAATTGGATAACCCTATCTATGTGGAAACCTTTTTGGGCGCTAATGTTGGTGAATTATTAAATGGTAACCTTACTAAAGACCATGTGCGAATCGTTTCTGGTGATTTATTATCTGGAAAGAAAATTGAAAAAGATGGGTTTTTAAACTTTCGTGATAATCAAGTTTCCGTGATTGAAGAAGGAGATCATTTTGATTTATTGGGTTGGTTGATTCCCGCTCAATCATTGCCTACAAATTCAAGAACATTCTTTAGCTATTTTTCTAAGAAAAAGAAAAAAGTAGATACCAATACACATGGAGAATTTAGGTCCTTTGTCGTACAAGGCGAATACGAAGAAGTTTTACCTATGGATATTTATGTGCAACATCTTATGAAAGCTATTCTTATCAAGGATTTTGAAAGAATGGAAGGATTGGGAATTTATGAATTGAGTGAAGAAGATGTCGCTATTTGTGAATATGTATGTTCTTCAAAGCAACCATTACAAAATATTCTACGCAGAGGGCTGGACTTGATGCGTATTGAAGGATAACTCATTATTTAAATTGAAAAACAGAACTTTCTATTATAAATGAAGAAACTATTAAAATTTATTCAAAAGATTGAACCGGATAAGGAAAAATCTAAATTGTTACATACAATTTATGATGGGCTTTATACATTGGTTTTTTCTCCAAATACTACTACCAAAGGAGGTGTGCATATCCGTGATGGTGCTGACTTGAAACGTACTATGTTTTTTGTAGTGATTGCTATGCAATTGGCTTACTTATTTGGAGCGTTTAATATTGGACATCAACATTTTTTGGCCTTAGGGCAATATACTGAAGTGTTGGATGGATGGCATTTGAAATTAATTCATGGTTTTATTAAATTATTACCAATTTTTATCATCTCAAATGTTATTGGTCTTGGTGTAGAATTTGTCTATGCTGCTCGTCGAGGGCATCCTATTCAAGAAGGTTATTTGGTCTCTGGAGCTTTGATTCCTTTGATTATGCCACCGGATATTCCTTTATGGATGTTGACTGTGGCTATTATTTTTGCCGTAATTATTGGTAAAGAAGCTTTTGGGGGTACTGGTATGAATGTGTTCAATGTCGCTTTATTGACAAGAGTATTTTTGTTCTTTGCTTATCCTACTTATATTTCGGGGGATAGTGTTTGGGTTTCTGGTTTGGAAGGAAATGTTGGAGAAGTTTATGGTTGGGCACATAGTCTGTTTGATGGATTATTTGGTGCACTCGGCTGGGAACAGTTTGGCGCTGGAGGTAGGCAGGTCGTGGATAGCTTTACTGGGGCAACCCCTTTGGGTCTTGCTACTCATGGTGGATGGTCTGCCGTTACAGAAGTGTATTCAACTTCTGATATGTGGTGGGGTTTTATTCCTGGTTCAATTGGGGAAACTTCAAAACCTTTTATCCTAATTGGAGCTTTGTTCTTATTAGTTACAAAAATTGCTAGTTGGAGAATTATGTTATCCATGTTGATTGGAGCTGCTCTTACTGCCTTAATGATGAATGGAATCGGAGAACCGGGGTCTTTTGCTGCTGTACCTTGGTACTATCAATTTTATATGGGAAGTTTCTTTTTTGCTATGGTATTTATGGCAACAGATCCTGTAACTGCAGCTTCTACACCAAAAGGAAAATGGATTTATGGTTTCTTAATTGGTATGATAGGAATGATGATTCGTGTATTTAATCCAGCTTATCCAGAAGGATGGATGTTGGCGATTTTATTTATGAACGTATTTGCTCCATTGATTGATTATTTTATTCTTGATTCACATATTAAAAAAAGACTGAAACGTGCGAAGTAATAATTATGTAATAATGTTTGTATTGGTGATGACTACCATTGTGGCTCTTGTCTTATCAGGTATGTCAACTGGTTTGAAAGATATTCACGAAAAAAATGCCGCTGTTTTTAATAAGCGATCTATTCTTTCTTCTATTAGTGATCATATTAGTCAAGATTTGAATTCTATGTCTGATGATGATGTTTTAGAATTATTTGATACAAAAATAGAGCAAATCGCTATTGATGCTAAAGGAAATGCAGTAACAGGAGTTAAAGCTGAAAAGATTAAACTTTCTGACGAATTTAAAAAACCTGAAGCGGAAAGAGTCGCTCCTTTATTTATCTACACTGATGATAAAGGTGAAAAATATAATATCTTTTCTGTTAGAGGAAAGGGACTTTGGGATGCAATCTGGGGATGTGTAGCTGTAAATGCAGATTTGAATACTGTGGCAGGTGTGGCTTTTGACCATCTTGCAGAAACACCAGGATTGGGTGCAGAAATTAAGGATAATCCTGGTTTTGGTAAGCAGTTTATAGGTAAAAAATTGTTCGAAGGTAGTAAATATACTTCGGTAGCGGTTGTTAAAGGCGGTGTCAAAGATCCAGCGCATCAAGTAGATGCTATCTCAGGAGCAACAATTACTTCTATTGGAGTTTCTGACATGATGATTAAAGGAATGAGCTTTTATAAACCATATTTTGAAAAACATAAAAAATAGTAAGAATCACATTTGTGATGCATTATTTATTTGAAACTATAGTATAATGGTTAAAGAAAAAACAGAAATATTTGGTAAAAAAGAACGGGCATTAATTTCTGATCCTTTGGATGGTAATAATCCAATTACGGTTCAGGTGCTTGGGATTTGTTCTGCACTTGCGGTAACTACTTTATTGGCAAAGGCGGTGGTAATGGCCGTTGCTGTAACATTGGTTGTTGCTTTGTCCAACTTTTTTACATCCTTGTTGAGAAATGCAATTCCTTCTCAAGTAAGAATGATTGTTCAATTGATTATTATCGCTTTCTTGGTGACAGTAGTTGAATTGGGTTTGAAAGCAGTAAATTATCCAATTTATAAAGAATTGTCTGTTTTTATCGGTTTGATTATTACAAATTGTATCGTGATGGGGCGATTGGAAGCTTTTGCAATGGCAAATACGCCTTGGAAATCTTTCTTAGATGGTATTGGAAATGGACTTGGTTATGGATTGATTTTGGTAATCATTGCTTTCTTTAGAGAATTATTAGGAAAAGGAACTCTTTTTAATTATAAAATTATTGGAAAAACATCTGAATTTTTAATCGATACGACCAATAGTACTTTATTCGGGTGGTATGAACCCAATAACTTGATGGTGTTATTCCCATCTGCAATGTTTGTAATTGGAATTATTGTTTGGGTACATAGATCTTGGAATAAAGATTTGGTAGATGTATCTTAGGAACTGTGAAAACTAAACTATGAACGTTTAGTTCTTCTCAATTCCTTAATTAAGAATTTTTAAAATATTTGACATGATTGAATTATTAAATATATTTATCAAATCGGCATTTATTGAAAATATGGCCTTGGCTTATTTTTTAGGTATGTGTTCATATTTGGCCGTATCCAAATCAGTGAAAACCGCTTTTGGACTTGGATTAGCTGTAATCTTTGTTTTGGGAATTACAATTCCTATCAATTGGTTAATCAATGAATATCTTTTGAAAGAAACTGGAATGTTTGGAATCGATCTTACTTTCTTAAGATTTATCCTTTTCATCGCAGTAATCGCTTCTATGGTGCAGTTGGTGGAAATGGTCGTTGAAAAAGCGTCTCCTTCTCTTTACAACTCACTAGGTATATTTTTACCATTGATTACGGTAAACTGCGCAATTTTAGGGGGATCATTATTTATGATTTCAAAAGAATATAATTTCGCTCAATCTTTTGCTTTCGGTATCGGATCAGGATTTGGTTGGTTTTTGGCTATCATTGCCATTGCTGCTATCCGTGAAAAAATTAGATATTCGGATGTTCCTGCTCCGTTGAGAGGTTTGGGAATTGCATTCTTAATCACAGGCTTAATGGGAATGGCTTTTATGGGATTGATGGGAATTGATCCAGCATCTATTACAGGACATTAATATTGTTCTGTTGAGTTGTGTTTTATTAAATTTAAAGATTAAAGTATTTATAAATGGTATATTTAGTTTATAATCCAGTGTTGATGGCAGTCTTAGTTTTTAGTGCTGTTATTCTAGTTTTGGCTGCATTACTACTTGTCGCTCAGAAAAAATTGGTTCCTCAAGGAGATGTGAAAATTATTGTGAATGGAGATGAGGAAAATCCTGTAATCGTTAAGCCTGGGGGAACACTTCTTACGGCTTTAGGTGGTAAGAAAATATTTTTGCCGTCAGCTTGTGGGGGTGGTGGAACTTGCGCAATGTGCGAATGCCATGTACACGAGGGGGGAGGGGAAATTCTTCCAACTGAATTGAACCACATCTCTAGGAAAGATGCTGCAGATAATATGAGATTGGCATGCCAAGTGAAGGTCAGAGAAGATATGAAAATTCATATCCCTGAAGAGATATTTGGTATCAAAAAATGGGAATGTGAAGTCGTGTCTAATTATAACGTAGCTACTTTTATTAAGGAATTTGTTGTGAAATTACCCGAAGGGGAAACCTTAGATTTTGAAGCAGGTGGATATGTGCAAATTGATGTTCCTGCTATCGAAGTAGATTATAAGGATTTTGATATTACGGCGCATCCTAGAATGGATAAAAAACCTGATGAATTTCAATCTGAATGGGACAAATTTAATCTTTGGCCTTTGAAAATGAAAAACCCAGAGCCCATTTTTAGAGCGTATTCTATGGCAAATCATCCCGCTGAAGGAAATATCGTTATGTTGAATATTCGTATCGCATCACCGCCTTGGGATCGTGCAAAAAATGGTTGGATGGATGTAAATCCGGGAATTTGCTCCTCTTATGTATTTGGCTTGAAACCAGGTGATAAAGTGACTATTTCTGGTCCTTATGGTGAATTCTTTATCAACGATAGTGAAAAAGAAATGGTTTACATTGGTGGGGGAGCAGGTATGGCACCATTAAGATCTCACTTGTTCCATTTGTTCCATACTTTAAAGACGACCAATAGAAAAGTTTCTTATTGGTATGGGGGGCGTACAAAACGTGAATTATTTTATATTGAAGATTTTAGGAAAATTGAAAGAGAATTTCCTAACTTTAAGTTTTATATCTCTCTCGATAATCCTTTACCTGAAGATAATTGGAAAGTTAAAGAGAATATGGATGCTGAAGGTGATGGTTTTCAAGGGTATATCATGCCTGTTCTCTATGAACAATATTTGAAAAATCATCCTGAGCCAGAAGAAGTTGAATACTATTTCTGTGGCCCTCCTGCTATGGCAGGATCAATTATGTCAAGTTTGGATAACTTAGGTGTTCCAAGAGAAAATATTAGATTCGACGACTTCGGATAAATATGTAAATGTAGAGTACTTGCATTAAAGATTAGTTGATTCATTTTTAGTAAAAGAGTTTGGTGTAATGCTAGGCTCTTTTCCTATTTTTGATCGATTTGTTAAACAGATTATAAATAAATTTCTTATCTTAAAGGTATGAAGTTATTTTACACTATTTTTCTTATTCTTTTTGGATCTATTTTACTTCCTGCTCAAACTGTTCTTTCCGCAAATGGTGAAGGAAATACTTATGAACTTATTAATAGTGTCTTTGCTCCAAATTATAATGTAGTTGAAACCCCAGATTGTAGTCATCCTGATTTTGGTAATCACATTTCAGAAATATGGGATTCTACCTTGAATAAATTTGTATTTCAGTTTCATGCTCATGTTCAACAGGATGATGATCGTTGTATCAATTTTGATCGTCAAAGAACTGAAATTAAGACCTATGATAAATCTCCTGATAATCTGTTGGCTGTGAAAGGAGAAACGGTCGAATATAAATGGAAATTTAAAATTGATAATTATTTTAAACCATCAAAAAAGTTTACTCATTTGCATCAATTAAAGGCTGTAGATGGTTCAGAAAACTCCATTCCACAAATTACATTGACGGCCCGCAAAGGCAACCCCGATCGAATGGAGTTGAGATACGCTGAACATAGTTCTTCTACAAATCTTACTTCCAATAATTTGGCTCACTTCAAAGGATTTTGGGTGGAATGTATTGAAAGAGTAACCTTTGGAGAAATGGGCAGTTACGAGATTATTGTAAAAAGGCTTTTGGATAATAAACAAATTCTTTATTATAAAGATGATGCTATCCGAATGTGGAAAACAGATGCTGCGTTCATTAGACCTAAATGGGGGATTTATAGAAGCCTCGAATTTGCAAATGATTTGAGAGATGAAATCGTATTATTTGCTGATTTTTCGATCGAAGAGATAGATGTTACAAATACAGACTTGCCCAAAATCAATATTATTGGTGTTTATCCTAATCCAGTTAGTGATTTATTGACGATTATTGGCAAAAACTCAATAAAGTCTATTCGTTTGGTTTCGTTACAAGGAGAAACCATTTTTACAAAATCCTTATTTAGTACTCAAAACCGTATTCCTATGTCCGACGTTCCAGATGGACTATATTTATTGGAAGTTAATTCTTTCGGTCAACAAAAAGATTGGTATAAAATTGTTGTGAGTAAATGATAAATGGCGTGTAATACACCTTTCCTTCAATAAAACATACCGAATTCTCATTGATATGTTAATTATTTGACTTTATCATATTTTACATATAACTTGCACTTAAATTATAACATGTCTCCTTTATTGGCGGTATTTCTAAAATACTGAACCATAACATATCCTAACTAAGAAACTGTGAAAAAATAAATGTACATTTTTAACTAATTCTTTTACCCTATTTTGTAGTTTGAAAAACGTCAAACTTCTAAGGTCTGGACGAAACTCATCTAAATTAAAAATGTTTTTGTGTAAAAATTTTAGTCCATTACCTCCCAGCTATACTGAAGCATTGCAAGAATCTCACTACTACCCATTCGGTATGCAATACAAAAGACTCGAAGAAGATATATTATACGAATTTGAAGTTAAAATGTCGCATTAAAAGCTTCTAAATAATGATGATTGCTAGTAATC
>CAMZLN010000336.1 GCA_947311465.1 uncultured Saprospiraceae bacterium | reverse complement strand
GAAGCGATGTTTCAAGAACAAGTACCAAGTACTGTTATGGAGCAATTCACAGTACTTAGTGAACCACAATGGCTGTCAGGAGGAACTAAAGATGAAAATAATCAAATGGAACTTGTGAGATGTGCTGTTTCATTTTTATTTTAATTTTAAATTAAATAATATATTTAAAAACACCAATTTAAAAACCTTTTTTAATGGGTTGGGATTAAAATAAGAATTTTAGATACCCTTGAAACAATTCCCGAAATAAAATTATTATTCAAATAGAAAATACAATGAAAATAAACATCCAAAAATTAAAAGAAACTGAACATATGTTCCAATGGCTTACCGAAAATCCATTTGATGAAATCGTTACAAGTATTGAAGAGATGTTTCAAGAACAAGTACCAAGTACTGTTATGGAGCAAATCACAGTACTTAGCGAACCACAATGGCTATCAGGAGGAACTAAAGATGAAAATAATCAAATGGAACTCGTGAGATGTGCTGTTGCCTTTTTATGTGAGTTTACGCTCACTTCCGATATCGGAACACATCATTTAAAAGGCGTTTTCACTTGGGTTGGTGTCAATATGAATAACAATAATCGTCAACTAAAAAAATGGATAGATTTAGACGGTACACTAGACGAATTTGGAGAAAACGGCAAGTTAAAAGAACGTATTTATATGGAATTGTAAAATGTAGTTTTGTATATGTCTATCTATTTACTTTTATGATTAGTCTAATTTGCAATCTTCAAAATAACAATCGGCTCCACCCCAGTAATAAAATCAATACTTGCAGTAAAATTTGGAGCGAGTTCAACGGTATTCCCTTTTTTAAAAGCATCTTTATTTTGTTCTATGGCAGAACCCCATTGTTTATACACCAAATATCGATCATTTATACTTGAAAAATAGTCCAAATTTTGAATTATTAGAGCGATTGCTCCCTGAATATTTTTTGGAGCTTTAGAGTTTTTAAATTCAAAAACTTGTTCCAGTTTTTCACAACCAGATTGATGCAATACTAATTTTAATCCATTTTGAAATTCTATTTCTTCAGTACTTAACTGACCTTTTTTAGAAAATTTTTGCTGCACTACTTCCTGAGAGTTAATCTTAAATATGGGGGTAGGACTTCCAAATGCACATTCTTTTTTAGAAGTGCAAGAAGTGAAAATGGTGAAAATAATTGTCAAAATTAAAAGGTATTTGTCCGTTCGCATACGTAATGGTATTTATGTCATTAAAAATGTGAAATTGCAATTAAAAAATAACTTTATTGCATAAAATTGCATAGTTTTGCATTGAAAATATTTATTAATCAAACAAATAGGAAAATGTCTACAAAATCCAAAGGTAAGACTAAACATTTTACCGATTTTATGCAGTATGTTAAAACACAAAATCCCAACGAACCTGAATTTCATCAAGCTGTACAAGAATTTGCTGAAGTTTTAATTCCATTTATTGAAAAAAATCCACAATATCAAGGGAAAAAACTTTTGGAACGTATGGTTGAACCTGAAAGATCTATCAGTTTTAGAGTTCCTTGGCTGGATGATAAAGGAGAAATTCAAGTGAATAGGGGATATAGAGTTCAATTTAATAGTGCAATTGGACCTTATAAAGGAGGGCTTCGGTTTCATCCAACTGTGAATTTGAGCGTTTTGAAATTTTTAGGTTTTGAACAAGTATTTAAGAATAGTCTTACCACTTTACCAATGGGTGGAGGAAAAGGAGGATCTAATTTTGATCCAAAAGGTAAATCCGACTCTGAAGTAATGAGATTTTGTCAATCTTTTATGACTGAATTGAATAGGCATATTGGAAATAATAGTGATGTACCTGCAGGCGATATTGGTGTTGGTGGTCGAGAAATTGGTTACCTTTTCGGACAATACAAAAGAATAAGAAATCAATTTACGGGTGTATTGACTGGAAAGGGGATGTCTTATGGGGGATCTCTGATTCGTCCAGAGGCTACAGGTTATGGTTGCGTTTATTTTATGAATGAAATGCTAAAGACAAAAAAGAAGACATTTAAAGGCTTGAAATGTATCGTTTCTGGATCTGGAAATGTGGCTCAATATACAGTTGAAAAAATACTAGAATTGGGTGGAAGTGTACATACGCTTTCTGATTCTAGTGGTACTATCTATGACAAAGAAGGGATCACTTTAGAAAAATTGGAATGGGTCAAAGATTTAAAAAATAATCGACGTGGAAGAATTAGTGAATATGCAGATAAGTTTTCTGGAACAATCTATCAGGCAGGTGAAAAGCCTTGGAGTGTGAAAGCGGATTTGGCTTTTCCTTCGGCAACTCAGAACGAAATAAATGTTGATGATGCTAAAATGTTGATAAAAAATGGTGTCTGGGGTATTGCGGAAGGTGCTAATATGCCAACATCTAATGAGGGAATTGAAGTTTTTCAAAAAGCAAAAATATTGTATTCCCCTGGTAAGGCATCTAATGCAGGTGGAGTTGCTACTTCAGGACTAGAAATGTCTCAAAATAGTCTTAGAATTAATTGGTCAAAAGATGAGGTTGATGAAAGACTTAAAACTGTAATGAAAGATATTCATGCAACTTGTGTAAAATACGGACAAGATGAAAATGGATATGTAGATTATGTGAAAGGGGCAAATATTGGTGGTTTTGTGAAGGTAGCAGAAGCGATGTTGGCTCAAGGTGTGGTTTAATTTTCAGAAAAGTATAAGTAGTGGTAGACGTGCATACCCGTTATGTTTTACATTGGTCATTATCCAATACGATGGATGCTGAATGGTGTCAAGATCTGATAGAAGAAGCTATTGAAAAGCATGG
>CAMZLN010000335.1 GCA_947311465.1 uncultured Saprospiraceae bacterium | reverse complement strand
GTTAGTTTGGTGAACCTGTCTGCTGCCAGGCAGGTCCTTCGGATTGTCCGAAGCTTTTCTTCTCTACGGGTTTTTACCCGCTGTTAGTTTGGTGAATCTGTCTGCTACCAGGCATGTTCTTCGGATTTCCCGAAGCTTTTTCTAAAAATCAGTCATTTTTTCTATACCTATCTTAGTCAGATAGGTCTGATAAATCGCTGCCAATTCTAACATTTTATAATTCAATAATTGATTTTGTAAACTTAAAATTTCATCAAAGCGATTGCCTTTACTGCTGTAATTTGAAAGCAAAATATCAATAGCTGATTGAGTAATCTTGATTTGTTTTTTGTATAAATCTAGATTCAAAATAGCGGCTTGATAATTCACTTCATATTGTTCTATTTGATACATGTATTTGTTGACTAAGCTCTCTTTTTTGCTTATAAATGATTGCTGTTTTAAATCTTCTTCTCTATCTTTTGCATCATACTTCTTTGTGAATAATGGGATGGTAATCGATGCTTTGGGTATCAATATGTCTTTTCCGTTGTCACTAGGATTTATGTCACTTCTTTTTTGAATCCATGTGTAATCTAAACCAATTCCAAAAGTGGGCTTTCTCAATAATGCATTTAAGTTTTGCTCTTTTTTTGATGCTTCTACCAACCAATTGAGCTGACTCATGATTGGATGGTTATTTGCTATTTTTTTGCGAATTTCATCTTTATTAATTTTAAAATCTGCAATTGTATCCATGGTTTGATTTACTTCAATTTTTTGATTTTGCTTGCGATTGAGTACTTCGTTGATTTGAGCATAAAGACCTAGTTTTTGATTTTCCAAAAGGGCAATTTTATTTTCTAAATCTTGTATTTTTAACTGAACCAATAAAACATCAGATGCAACTGTTCTCCCTGATTCTACCTTTGCCAACGCTACTTGCTCTAGACTTTTGTACAATCTGATATTTTCTTTGAAAATCAATTGACGTTTTGCAATTTCGACTAGTTTGTAATATGGTTTTTTGATTTTGTACTCTAAATCCAATTTCAAAACTGCCATTCGTTCATATTTCGATTTAGCCATCGTGATAGCGACATCTTCCTTTGCTTTTAATGTTCCAAACCAAGGGAACATCTGACTCGCACTCACCGAAAATATTTGTGAGCCTACGCGAGTTTCCGTTTGTAGCAATGGAATCCCAACGCCAACTTGCGGATTGGGTAATTCATTGACTTGATTTGCCTTGGTCAATGCAGCTTCATATTCCAAATTCAAAGTGCGTAGCACTGCATTTTGCTCGACAGCTATTTTGTATAGGGTGTCAAGGGGTTGGGCGGTCATCATTGATGACAGTCCAAGTAGTAGTATATAGATATTTTTTTTCATATTTTACTTTGTAAAACCTTTGGGTTTTCACCCGTAGTTAATGACGGGTGAACCTGTCTGCTGTCAGGCAGGCCCTTTGGTTTCTTTGTTTGTATAGGTTTTTGCCCTAGATTTTTATTCTAAAATTCAGTTTTATTTCAAAAGTTTTTGTCAAGTCAAGATTCCAAAGGAATCCACCAACATTAACTACGGGTTTTAACCCGCAGATACAATCGCCCCTCCTCCACCACTGCAAACAAAACAGGCACCACAAACATCGTAATCACAGCAAGCAACATCCCCCCAAAAGAAGGAATCGCCATAGGCAGCATGATATCCGCACCACGTCCTGTAGAAGTCAACACTGGCAGTAATGCCAAAATCGTGGTAGCCGTAGTCATCATCGCAGGTTTTACCCTACGTTTTCCACCTTCGACCACCGCATCTTCAATTTCCTTTACCGTTGATGGTTTATTTCGTTTAAAACTATCCTGTAAAAATGTGGCAACAAGCACCCCATCATCCGTTGCGATGCCAAACAATGCCAGAAATCCAACCCAAACAGCGACACTCAAATTAATAGGTCCCATTTGGAAAAGATCTCTCATATTTTGACCGAAAATTTCAAAATTCATAAACCAAGGTTCACTATATAAACCAATCATCATAAAGCCACCAGAAAAGGCGACGAAAACACCAGAAAACACCATCAATGAAACAGCAATAGAATTAAATTGAAAATATAAAATCAAAAAGATCAATGCCAAAGCAATTGGAATTACAATCATCAAGCGCTTATTGGCTCTTACTTGTTGCTCATAATTTCCCGCAAAACGATAGCTAATTCCATGAGGAACAACCAATGTTCCGTTATCGATTTTCTCTTGTAAATATTCTTGAGCATTATTCACAACATCTACTTCTGCATAATTCTTATCTCGGTCAAAAAGTACATATCCAATTAAAAAACCATCTTCACTCTTGATTGCTTGCGGACCTTGCTCATATTTAATGTCCATCAAATCTCCCAAGGGAATTTGTATTCCTTTTGGAGTAGAAACATAAATAGATTTTATTTTCTCTGGATCCGAACGCAAATCTCTAGGATATCTAATTCTAATACCGTATCGCTCTCGTCCTTCGACCGTAGTCGTCATCACCATACCTCCAATTGCAACTTGAATTTGTTTTTGAACGGAGGCTATGGTCAATCCATATCGACTCAATGCACTGCGATCAATATCCAAAAGTAAATACGGTTTTCCTACGATTCTTTCCGCAAAAACAGCAGAAGCTTTCACTCCTTCAATATTTTTTAAATGTTTTTCCAATTCCAAACCAAATACTTCAATTTCCTTGAGATTGCTCCCTTTTACTTTGATTCCCATTGGGGCACGCATGCCTGTTTGAAGCATTACCAATCGAGTTTCTATAGGCTGTAATTTAGGAGCTGATGTCAATCCTGGAATTTTAGTAGCAGCTACAATTTCTGTCCAAATATCGTCTGGAGAATGAATATGATCACGCCATTGTCTAAAATATTGTCCTGTTGGATCAGGTTCTAAATATCCAGATTCTCCTTTAATTTCTACTTCATAATTTTTATCTCCACTTTCGTTGAAAACAAATTTTCCATCACTATCTAATTTAAATCTCAAACGATGACCTTCTGCATCTGTAAGATATTCTGATTTATACAAAATGATATTTTCAAACATATTCATTGGAGCAGGATCTAGCGAACTTTCCACTCGTCCTGCTTTTCCTACCACAGTTTCTACTTCTGGAATCGAAGCAACTGCCATATCTAACAATCGCACATAATTCACATTGGCTTCCATACCAGCGTGAGGCATCGACGTAGGCATCAATAAAAAAGAACCTTCATCTAATGCTGGCATGAATTCTTGTCCTGTTTTATTGAAAATACCAATTCCTAGATAAATGAGATATCCTACAAAAAATAGGAACAACCATTTTATAGCTAGGAAAAACCGCAGTAATCTTTCATAAAAGAATATGATGATATAAAAACTACCAATCAATACACCAATGGTTGTAGATACAAAAATAAAGTTTTGAGTAAAAGATCGAGTTACTCCCAATGGCATCCAAACAGTAGTCAAAAGATACGCTACCAATATAGCATAAACGATACTCCGAATGACATTGAAATAAGGCAAAAATCGTCCATTTTTAATCGTTTTTATTCCTTCGGATATAAACCCAAAGATAGCAATCAAGATTCCAAAAATCCCGATAAAATGATAGCTCCCCCCTAAAATATAGATAGAGAAAATCAATAAAACGAGATTCATACTTCGTGAAACCCACTTTTTGTCTCCACGAATTGAAAAAACTTGTTGAGCAATGGAAGGTACAATCGTTACAGCCACAATTATAGAAGCAATCAATGCAAATGTCTTTGTAAATGCCAATGGTCTAAATAATTTGCCCTCGGCAGCCTGCATAGTAAAAACAGGTAAAAAACTCACAATCGTAGTGGCAACGGCTGTAATTACGGCAGATGCTACATCAATAGTAGCCTCATAGATGGTTTCTTTCATTGGTTGATCAGGAGGAGCTTTTTCAATATGAATCAGCATACTTTCTATAAGAACAATCCCCATATCCACCATGGTTCCGATGGCAATTGCAATTCCCGAAAGGGCTACAATGTTGGCATCAATCCCAAAATAACGCATGGCAATAAATACCATCGATACCGCCACAGGCAATGCTCCCGAAACTAAAAGTGATGATTTTAAATTGAGCAGCATTAGGATTACAACAATAATTGTAATCAATATTTCCAAACTCAAGGCTTCTTCTAAAGTACCAATCGTCTCACCAATTAGTTGTGAACGGTCATAAAATGGTACAATAGTCACCCTAGACTCGGTGCCGTCTGGCAATATTTTAGATGCCAATCCCGGAGATAATTCGTCAATCTTAGCTTTTACATTATTGATGACATGCATAGGATTGGAGCCATATCTTGCCACTACTACGCCCCCGACCGCTTCTGCTCCCGACTTATCCAATACTCCACGTCTATTTTTAGGACCAATATTTACCACAGCAATATCCTTGATTCTAATGGGCGTGTTGTTTCGTTCCAATACCACAGATTCTTCAATATCTTCAATTGATTTTACATATCCCAGACCACGAACAAAATATTCTGAAAGATTAACTTCTAAGGTTTGTGCTCCAATATCTAAATTGCTTTCTTGAAGCGCTTTCATGACTTGATTCAAAGTGATATTATAAATCCGCATTTTATCAGGATTTACATCTACTTGATATTCTTTAACATAGCCACCTACTGAGGCTACTTCTGAAACACCATCGGCAGCCATCAGTCCATATTTGACATAAAAATCTTGAATAGAACGTAATTCTTGTAAATCCCATCCCCCTGTTGGATTACCATCTTTATCTTGCCCTTCAAGTGTGTACCAAAATATTTGCCCCAAAGCAGTTGCATCTGGTCCTAGTGTAGGTTGTGTACCATCAGGCAACAAATTTGCGGGCAAAGCATTTATCTTTTCCAATATTCGGCTACGACTCCAATAAAATTCTATATCATCATTGAAAATGATATAAATACTAGAAAATCCAAACATTGAATTGCTACGAATACTTTTCACTCCTGGGATTCCCAATAAGGTACTTGTCAAAGGATATGTGATTTGATCTTCCACATCTTGTGGAGATCGACCTGCCCATTTCGTAAATACAATCTGCTGATTTTCTCCAATGTCGGGTATCGCATCTACTGAAACAGGATCTCTTGGCAACCAATCGATTCCAAAATCAAAGGGAGCGGTCACTACACCCCAGCCGATGATAACCATTAGAAATAGGTATGCTACTAATTTATTTTCTAGGAAAAACCTAACTATCTTTTTTACCATTATTAATATTCAAAATTACCAAATTGGATAACGATGAGTTGATTAGTTTGCCTTCAAGTCGGCAAGATGAGTCGATTAACTGATATTGTGAAATAACAATTTTGTAAATACGCCCCGTTGATTAATCAACTGAATATTTGATGAAAGTTTATGAATGCAACTTGATTCAAAATAAAAACATAGTTTTAAAACTTGAACGTAGCCACTCATCCTTCGCTAAAGCAAAGAACACAACTTCTCATCAAAAAAAAATGGTAATTTCTATATAAGGAAAGTTTCCAATAGGACATAGATATCCCTTGAAATTTCTGGAGAATGATAATGTTCATTTCTAATTATATCTGAATTAGAAAAGGCATTTGGATTATGTAAAACATAAGTAAACGAATAGGCAACTAGAAATTGCACATTCTGAGAACTTAAATCATCGAAACTTGGCGTTCCGTAATCTGCTTTAAATTGTTTGAATTCAGTTTCATTATGACAGCAAGGCTCTTTGGTGACTACTGGAGCTTTATTGCTTTTTATTTCACAATTGGTTGGTACTTCATCCATCATATTACAAGATTTCGCCTTACCGACAAAACTTATTGCTTGGACTTTTCCTTGACACCAATGCATATCTTTGGATACACCAACTGACGAAAATAGCATTAAAAACGCTAAGGTCAATGAGATGATTCGATATGTGAAATTGATTTTCAAATTAAATGATTTTTTGCAATATATGTTTTTTCTTGTTTATAAACAACGTTTGGGATGGAAAAATTGTTTGGAAAAATATTTTACTAAAAAAAAACAGAAATTTATTCAATGGTCGGTTATTTTTAAGGATTCATCTTATTTTATTTTTTAATTGTAATATTTGGATTAATTTATGTGTTAAATATTAGCTGGATAGAAATTCACAAACCATTTTAATTTGATGAGTTTCTATCAAGACCCTAAATATAAAAGAACTAAACTAAACCCAATATGGCAAGGAAATACGAAATGAAACTTTTAACAAGATTTTTAATGGCAATGGTAGGTATCATTGCGGTATCCTATGTAGGTGCAAACTTGTATTTAGGGGATGAAGTTATTTCTCATCAATCATTAAATACAATTGAAGCAAAACCTGTCGAGTCAGAAAAGGAAATCATTTCCAAGCAGCAACAACGAATTGCTGAATTGGAATCAGCGTTGAATGATAAAAAGAAAGGTAGTGAGATATATAAAGTAGTAGATCAAATGCCGAGGTTTCCAGGTTGTGAAATGAAAGATGATGAAATGGCAAAGAAATATTGCTCAACGGATAAGATGTTGAAATTTATATATCGAAATATAAAATATCCAGAAAAGGCAAGGGATGATGGTTCTGAAGGAACGGTTGTCATCAGTTTTGTTGTAGAAAAGGACGGATCCATTGTACATCCTAAAATCGTTCGGAATATTGCAGGTGGTTGTGGAGAAGAGGCTTTGAGAGTGGTGAAAAAAATGCCAAAATGGACACCTGGAAAACAAAGAGGGCAGACGGTCCGAGTACAATTTAACTTGCCCGTTAAATTTAAATTACAATGATTATTTGTTTTTGCAAACTTATTGGTTGGTACAAGGGGGATTACTTGTTAAATCTAGTTTAAAAAAAAATACTAGATATTTACAGTATTTCTTAAAGCAATCAATTCATCTTCCAAACTAGATATATTATTCAAAAGATGGTGAATTACATCCAAACCTTCAAAATTGATATTTAAATCATAGTGCAATCGGATCAATTTTTCAATATCTCCAATTTGATCATGATGAATATACAGTTCGTTGTCATGATGAATAGCATTTATCAATTCAAAATCCAATAAGGATTCAACAAATGAACTCGGGATTTCGTAAAGTACACATACTTTTTGTACTGAAATTATATTTGCATTTTTCATATTAAGCTCTCAATTTTGCTAATTCATTAAACAATTCCTTCTCTTTTGCGGAGAGATTCGTTGGTGTCTTAATTTTATATGTGACATATAAATCTCCAAATTGTCCCTTTTTCTTATAAAGAGGCAATCCTTTGCCTTTGAGTTTTACTTTTGCTCCATTTTGAGTTTCAGGTATCACTTTGAGTTTCACTTTCCCATTTAGGGTATCAATTACAATCTCACCACCTAGCACAGATTTATACAAATCTAAGTCTAAATCTAAGTACAAATTACTATCTTTTCTTTTAAATTTCGTATTATTATTGATATTAAAAGTGATATACAAATCTCCATTAGGTCCACCATTAGCTCCCTTTCCACCGTGCCCTTTAATTTTGATGGTTTGCCCATTTTTGACACCTGCGGGAATGGTCAATCGGATATTTTTTCCATCGACCGTCAAAGTCTGCTTATGGTTTTCCAAAATATCTGTCAGATTCAAATGCAATTCTGCATTGTAATCTGGACCTTTATATTTCATTGTTCGTCCGCTTCCACTATATCCTCGTTGACCACCAAACATAGAAGAGAAAAAATCGGAAAAATCTTCATCAGAATAATTTCCGCTATACTGCTGCTGACTATGCCCACCACCATATTGCTGTTGTTGTGCTCTTTGCTTTTCTATTTCATCCGCATGTTTCCAGTCCTTTCCGTATTTATCGTATTTTTTACGATTTTCGGGGTTACTCAACACTTCATTGGCTTCATTTACTTCCTTGAATTTATCTTCTGATACTTTATCATTGGGATTCAAGTCAGGATGATATTTTCGAGCCAACTTACGATAGGCTTTTTTTATTTCCTTTTCAGTTGCATCTTTCTTGATGCCCAATATTTTATAATAATCTTTATATTCCATATATTTTTCGTTTTAGATCGGCTACATTAATCATACATCTTCTCATTTTATTATCTCAAATAATATTCCATTCAACAAAATAGGACAATGTGACGGAGTTTTTGGAAAAATACTGTCAGAATTGGTTGAAGTTAAAAAAAAATCTGACTAGTTGTCCAAGAGATAGAAAGCAAATACTTTTTTATGAAACGCTTAATGTAATTTAACAGTATTTTAACTTGTATTAACATTTGTTTGTATATATTTGTAAACCAACAATACAACCAATCACTACACGTAATACTCTCTATTTTACAAAGTAGATGGATATATTGTCCATCTACTTACATTAACTAATTTTTAAAATAACCAACACATGAAAAATTTTATTACCCTAATTTATTGCTCATTCTTTCTAAACCTATTTTGTTACGGACAACAATCTTTAGGATATGATTTACAAATAACATCTGCACCGCTAACGCCCTTGGAAAATGCAACTCTACTTATCTCTAATACTGAAGATACTTTTGCTAAAAAAATTATACTTCCTTTTGAATTTTCACTTAACAACGATGTTGTCTCCGACATTTGGATTAGTCAAGTAGGGGCTTTATCTACTAAAATTACAGATGATGAAATTGAAGATGATATACTCATTGGTTACTATAGTGAAAATGGTTTTGATCAGACACTTTATGTTATTGAAAACGATATTCTAAAAGTAGAATGGCAAAATAATACGACTGCTATACTCCAAATATGGCTTTATAAAAACGGAAAAGTAGATTTTAGATATGGAGATCAGTTCAATTTAAATACGGAAGAATCCATACTAGCTATTGTCAAGAATTACAACTCCGATGAAGATATTTTTTCGAATGGATGGCTACTTCAAAATGATGGAACAAATGAATTTTTAATGGAAATTTGCGAAGTAGATATTGAATCTAGTTCTCCAAAAAATAATCAAATTTATGAATTTACTCCATTTTTAAGTGATGCCAATAAGTTGCCTTATGAATTTACTACTGTAATTGAATCCTACAACGAATTGGAAAATGCAACGGAAATTACTTTTGATGATGCAGATTTCGTGCTTGATCTACCATTTAACTTTTCTGTTTTTGATACCACATCTAATCAACTGTTCGTAAGTGCTGGAGTTATTGCTCTCGAAACAGCCACTGAAAACACATATAACTATATCATTCCTGCCGCTATTTATGATGAATTTGAATCTATGGATGTGTCTTATACCATTACGGGTGAATCAGGTAATCAAATTGTCAAAATCCAATGGAAAGATGCAGAAATTTATGATAATCTAGGCAATTGGATGAATTTTCAAGCATGGATTTATGAAAATGGTACCATTGAATACAGATATGGATCATCCCAAATTGCAGATTCCGTAGATATTGAGCATAAATTACTTATTGGCTTTATTCAAAACTATAGTGATGATACTGACAATATTGAAAATTTATGGTATTTTAATGGAAATGGAGATGCACCCAATTTAGAAAGAATTTGTAATATCGATTATGGATTTTTAGATTTACTTTCTTTACCCATAGAAAATAGAGTTTATAGATTTACTAAAAATACGGTGGACGTAGCAGATTACCAACTTGACCGAAATATCAAAATTTCTCCAACGATTACTCATGGAACGGTACAAATAAGCTCTGATGAACCTATCGAAGAAATCCAAATTTTTAATACTACTGGGGTCTTAATTCAAAATCATACATCTCATATAGAAAATACTTATCAACTTGATCTCTCAAATGTTCAAAATGGTAATTATTTTATTAGAATGACTACCAATAATGGGGTAATTACTAAAAAGGTGGTTAAATTGTAATTTTGGCAAATATTTTTTATTAGTTTCCTACTTCTTTATAGCCGAAGTAGGAAACTATTTTCAAAAGCCCACATTTCAACAATTCATCATATTTAATTACCTTCGTGTCCAAATTAAAATCAAACAACAATGATTAGATACCTAAAAGGGCACTTTGCAGAAAAATCACCTACACATGTCATTATGGATGTCCAAGGAATTGGATACATGGTGCATATTTCACTCAACACATCTTCGGCTATCGAGAAAAATGAAGCAGGTCGTCTTCATACTTATTTACATGTCAAAGAAGATAGTCAAACCCTTTATGGCTTCGCCACTTTAGAAGAAAGGTCTATTTTTGTTCAATTGATTTCTGTAAGTGGAATAGGTCCAAATACAGCTAGGGTTTTACTTTCTGGAATGACAGCGAAAGAAGCTAGATCCGCAATTATAGGGGAGCATGTAGAAGCCTTTAAGAAAATTAAAGGAATCGGACCCAAGACTGCAAAACGTATTATTCTTGATTTAAAAGATAAACTTTTGAAAGATGGCGGGAGTACTACAATTTTTGCTTCAGTAAAAGACAATACATTGAGAGATGAGGCGTTATCTGCACTGATTGCTTTACAGTTCAATAAAATTAAAGTTCAAAAAGTTTTGAATGCGATTTTGAAAGAGCAATCAAATGTTGAAAATGTAGAGACTTTAATAAAGTTAGCCCTTAAGCGATTGTCTTAAATTTTTACAATTTAAACGTATTGATAATTTTATAGTAAATTTTCAAACATCTTTCCTTTGTTGAAGTTTGATGATTTAGAAAACAAAATATATCTTTTATCGTAAGGTAAAAGGATATAAGGATGAAATAAATATATCAACTAAAAATCTATAATGAAATATATTACATTTTAAAGTAAAATGTTAATATTTTGAATTTGAAATTTTTAATATCATTTACCGTTTTAGAGAACAGAAGCTGGTAATTATACTATTGAAT
>CAMZLN010000334.1 GCA_947311465.1 uncultured Saprospiraceae bacterium | reverse complement strand
CTTTCAAAGTTTCAGACCATCAAAGTATTCTTCAATAATATTTCATCCAATTTATTAAATATTGACCGACAGAGATTGATACAAACCAAGGAATTGCCCAACATCCTAGCCCTTACTAAGACAAGCTTTGGCGTACAGTTCAACATCCTAGCTTTAGATTACAGATTCAATCCCCGAAAAGGTTGGAATATTCAAATCATGGGCAGTTTTGGACAAAAAAGTATTCATAAAAATTCATTAATTACCGATTTAAAAATAGAGAAAGAGCCGAACTTTAAATTTGAATCGCTCTATGAATCGCTCCAACTTCAACAAAATCAATATCGTTTCTCTACAGATGTAAGCTATTTCATCCCCTTATTTAAAAGAAGCGTCCTATTGACTAGACTAACATCCGAAGGTGTTTTCGGGGATGACGCTTTATTTGAAAATGAATTAATCCGACTGGGAGGAGCGACTAGAATACGTGGATTTAACGAAGACCAATTTCTTGCGTCCTTTTACAGTGCCTTCACCTTTGAATATCGCTGGATTCTTCAAAAAAATGCTCATTTTTTCTTATTTTCTGATTTAGGATATCTCGAATCTGAACAAAATAATATAAAATCTTTACATCGCCCTTTGAGTTTTGGAACTGGCATTCGTTTCGAAACGAAGGCTGGAATTTTTGGATTAAGTACTGCCATTGGACGAGATTTTGCTATTGAAAATAGTTATTTTGATTTCCGAAGTCCAAAAATTCATTTTGGATTTTTGAGTTTGTTTTGATGGTTTTTTGATACCTATTTAATACGGCATGAACACACCCAAAATAAATAATTCCAAACTATTCTTTGTTCCAAAAAAAAATCATACATTTGGACATTAATTGTCTAAAATCATTTTGTCAAATGCAATTTCTAGGTAATATTCTAAGTAAAGCACGAGAAGAAAAAGGTTTGATACTTCGAAAAGTATCTGCAATGGTTGATATAGACCAATCATTAATCAGTAAATTTGAAAAGAATGAGCGCAAACCTACTAAAGATCAAATAATTAGGCTTGCTAACTTTTATAATCTTTCCGAAAAAGATTTACTTATTACCTGGTATTCTGATAAAATTGCTAACGACTTAAAAAACACACAAGCAACTACTGAAATATTACGAGTTGCAGAAGAGAAAATTAACTATTATAAATCAAACATAAATGAAGAATAAAAAACTAAAGGTAGCTGAATTATTCGCAGGAGTAGGTGGTTTTAGGCTTGGTTTAGAGAAAAATAATCAATTTGAAATCATTTGGAGTAATCAGTGGGAACCATCAACTAAAATGCAGCACGCATCGCTTGTTTATGAAGCCCGATTTGGTAAAACCAACCATTCAAATCAAGATATTGCAACAGTCCAAATTTCTGATATTCCAGACCATGATTTACTAGTGGGAGGATTTCCTTGTCAAGATTATTCTGTTGCAACAACTCTTAATAATTCTAAAGGCTTACGTGGTAAAAAAGGTGTTCTTTGGTGGTCAATTCACCGTATTCTTTCAGAAAAAAAGAAAAAGCCAAAGTATTTATTTTTAGAAAATGTCGATCGATTATTAAAGTCTCCTGCGAAGCAACGAGGTCGTGATTTTGCTGTGATGTTAAAAAGTTTAACGGATTTGGGGTATGCTGTCGAATGGAGAGTTGTAAATGCAGCTGAATATGGTATGCCGCAGAGAAGACGAAGAATTTTTATAATTGGATATCACAAATCAACTCCAACTTATAAACATATTATGAAGTCCAACAAACTTGAATGGCTTCTAGAAACTGGAACAATTGCCAATGCTTTCCCTGTTCAAAAAGAAAATATACTTAATCTTAACGAATTTGAAATTAAAGGTGATTTAGTTGAAATTACAAATGAGTTTAATAAAAATGGTAAATTGTCGCCATTCCAAAATGCAGGCTTACTATTTGAAGAGCATGTTTTTACTTTAAAGGTAAAACCAGATTATCAAGGGGAAAAAACCGTACTTGGAGATATTCTGCAAAATGGTGAAGTTACAGACGAGTTCTTCCTAAAAGATGAGGATAAAACTAAATGGGAGTATTTAAAAGGAGCAAAATCTATTGAACGTAAATCAAAAGATGGATTTGTCTATAAGTATTCAGAAGGAAGAATGATATACCCTGATGCACTTAATAATGCATCAAGAACTATAATTACCGGTGAAGGAGGAAAATCACCATCTAGATTTAAACATGTTGTTGAATCTGATCGTGGTTTAAGAAGATTAACTCCCATTGAACTTGAACGCTTAAATATGTTTCCTGACAATCATACCAAGTTAGATGGAATTTCGGATAATAAAAGAGCCTTTTTTATGGGAAATGCACTTGTAGTAGGAGTTATCGAAAGAATTGGAAATGCATTAATTAATCAAGTAAATAAATAATAAATGGACAAAAGAAAGGGTAGAGTACAGCCTATACGCCTTACAACAAAATTTTTTCCATTGGATATTCATAAATCAATGTTTATAAATGATTTGATGATAACAATCCCCCAGTATTATGCCGAATCTTGGGGGAAAGCAATTCTTTCTCGTCACAATTCAGGAAATAATTCATGGGAAGTGGAAATAAATTATACTACTCCAAAAGAATTAAATAGAAATACGTTTAAATTTAAAATGAAGCTTTCTTTGTTTTCTGCAAAAAAAAGAAAACAAACAAGTTGTTATAGATTAAAGTGGGATAATAATTTTGCCATTCAACTTGCAAAAGACTACCCAAAAAGCTTTGTAAGATCATTGGAATTTCATATTGGTGACGAATATTATAAGAATCAAGAGTTTACAGAATTTGATATTGGTGGCTTTAAAGAACAACTACAAGTTAAAATTATTTGGGAAAAAGGATTACCACAAATAACTATCAAAGAATTCTTTAGAGTTAATGAAAAAACTCAAGGATTTCCTAAAATATACAAAGAACTCAGTTCTTACCTAATTACTGATTATTTGTTAAGTTCAGAAGAAGAATTATTGCGTAGAATACAAGTTACGAAATGGAAACCCCGAAGCGAAATTGGTACAGAATTAAATGAAAATAATATTTACCTTTTATTAAACAGAGAACAAAAAGAAGTATATTTTGGTGAAACAAAAAAATCTCTTTCAAAAAGATATCCAACTTCACAGCCCCATCATTCTTTTGATCAATGGGATGAATATTCAATTATACAATTACCACCAGAAACATCCAAACATTCGAGATTATTAATTGAACGTGTATTAATTGCTGTAGGTGCAAAATTATTCTCCAACACATTATATTCCGAAGAACCCGTTTTGGATAAAAATGATAGTTTAACACTAAAAAATAAAAAAAAGTAAAGTAGACCTAATCCTTTCCCTACCTCCGTATCAATTTCCCCTGCAAAACACGCCCCCCATTCTTAACCTCATAAAAATACAACCCCGAAGCCATGTTTTTAAAATCAATTTGATAGTTCAATGTTGGTTTAAACACTTCCTTTTTCAAAACGATACCCCGTACATCATAAATAATGCATTCCACTTCCCCTTTCACATTCTCCAGCCTTAAATTTACAAAATCTTCTATAGGATTTGGAGAAATTGCAACCGAAAATTGATGCTCAACATCTTTCGTATCCGTCACATAAGACATCGCTTTTTTGACAGCCGCAAAGGCATCTACAATTCCATAACCATAAGCATTATTTGGAATTGCATTCATAGTATCTTTTCCACATAAAACATCATTGTACACTTGGGGTCTTGCTGTAGATTCAATAATATCTTCAATCACATCCACTTGACCAGAAAGACTTGGATTTGCGTTAATCATTAGTGCTACAACACCTGCTACATGTGGTCCAGCCATGCTCGTACCACTCCAATTGGCATACAATCCATTTCGAATACATGATCGAACATTTACACCTGGAGCAGCTACATTGGGTTTCATTCGATTACTACCATCCACCATTACTGGACCTTTGCTACTAAAACCAGCAATCACATCTATATCAGCAATCGCACCAATCGTAAATGAATTTTCATAAATAGCAGCAGGTGAACTTACTGATCCACAACCGTTATTACCACTATTTCCAGCAGAAACAACCACTACAATACCAGAAGCCTTGATATTGTCAACTACCTTTTCCATAATATGATAATTTGTTGTATCACATCCTTCACTATTCGGACATCCCCATGAATTATTGATAACATGTGGTGCTTTTTCCACTTTTGGGTATTCATCATTAGAGTCCGTTGGAGCCATCAACCATTGAAAACATTCAATGTAAGTAATTGGAGTTCCATCTCCACGTTCCATATTTCTACATGCTATCCATTTTGATTTCGGAGCAACACCAATTTTAGTTTGCAAATCATCTTCACCACCCACCATAGTTCCTATAGTATGTGTACCGTGATTGTGATCATCACATGGGGTGTCTGTATCCAATCCACATGGATTTATTTCAGTCGTATCACCATGTATTGTATGTATTGCATCATGCCAGTTATAATCATGTTCGACGTGCGTACTATCTATCAATCCTCTATACTTATTCTTTATCGTTGGGTGAAACCATTCTACACCGGTGTCTTGTCCTGCTACCACAACCCCTTCTCCTTCAAAACCTAATGCCCAAACTCTTTTAACATTGATATTGTCCAAACCCCACTCTACTCCTGAACGAGACGCTGAGGAAACTGGACCACTATCCTGTAAAACGAGTCTTTGATTTCTAGAAATTTTGGCTACAGAATTAAGATTTGCAATTTGCTCAATTAAATGAATATCACCTTTTGCATAAACAACATTTACAATCCAGTACGATTTATATGCTGTATTATTTGATTCTAAAATTGCAATAACTTCTTTTTGACTAGATTGAGCGACCTGCGTCAATTGGTTATATACTTTCGTACCTTTTTCCAATTTTGTTTGATATCCAATACTTGGTTTTATCTTAGCTTGAGATTTAAGTTGAATAATAAAATCTGTAATTTTTCCTTGTGCTGCTTTTTCCAAAACAACATCATCTACTTTTTCTTTCCAATCTTCAAAATCGAAATTTACGTTTGAAAGAAATAATAAAACTGAAATACCTAATATGGATTTAATAAAAATATTCATCATTGATAATTTATTGAATTACAAAGCTATCTAAATAATTTGACAAAAAGTGTATTCTAAAATACATATCAAAAATTGACCCAATGATTTAGTTCAATTATAAAATATGGCCAATCCAGTTTTTTTTCTGAACGATAAATAGATGGACACATATTTTTTCCATATATCTTAAACCTGATAAATAAACTCAAATAAAAAATTCAAGGTGTTACTTTAATTCTATTTGTTTGGGCAGATTCATTATTTCAATACATTGTACTTTCTTCATGTTTAGGTTGGGGTACTGCAATGGTTTATCCTACTTTTCTTGCCACCATCGCCGAAAATACAAATCCAACTGATCGAGCAAAAAGTATAGGTATTTTTAGATTATGGAGAGATTTGGGTTATGCAATTGGAGCGATCTTGACGGGAATTATTGCAGATATCTTCAATGAGAATATATCCATTTTACTGATTGGTGTATTAACATTTATTTCCGCTATGATTATTAAAATCAGAATGAAATAATAATGATATGATTTTAATAAACAGTCTCGAACAGACATCTCTCTTACCCAAACTCATACCCAATATCCCCCCGAAAATACTTCCCATCAAAAGAAATATCATCCGCTCCAGACCGACAAATCGCTAAAGCATCCTGAATCGTATCCCCATAAGCTGTAATCGTCAAAACACGCCCTCCATTTGTCAAAATCCGTCCATCCAATTCCTTCGCACCAGCCAAGAAAATCAAGCTATTGGATACTTGATCTAAATTTTTAATCACCTTCCCTTTCTCGTACGCCTCAGGATAACCACCCGAAACCAACATCATGGTAGCTGCTGCACGCTGATCAATCTCTACCGATTTTGAATCCAAAGATTGAGTTGCAATTCCTTGAAAGAGATCTAATAAATCAGATTTCAACCTTGGCATGACGACCTCGGTTTCTGGATCACCCATTCTACAATTATACTCTATCACATACGGCTCATTATCTACCAAAATCAATCCGATAAAGATAAATCCCTGATAAACAATTGCTCTATTTTGAAGTCCTTGAATAGTAGGAATAATAATTCGTTTTTCAACTTTCTCCATTAAGATTTTATCAACAAAAGGAACTGGAGATATAGCCCCCATTCCGCCCGTATTCAATCCTGTATCTCTTTCTCCAATTCGTTTATAATCCTTTGCAATAGGCAATATTTTATAATTTTCTCCATCAGAAAGTACGAAAACCGAAAACTCAATTCCATCTAAAAAATCTTCAATCACAACTTTATTTCCTGCCGCACCGAATTTTCCGCCCAACATATCGGTAAATACATCTTGTGCGTCTTTGGTATTGTCCAAAATCACCACTCCTTTCCCTGCTGCCAATCCATCTGCTTTCAAAACAATGGGTGGAGATTGAGTTTCAATATATTTCAATCCAGCTTCTAGACTTTCAGGTGTAAATTCTCGGTATCCTGCGGTAGGAATCCCGTTTTCTTTCATAAAAATTTTGGCGTAAGCCTTGCTGCCTTCGAGTTTAGCCCCTTCTTGAGATGGCCCAATCACAGTGATATGACAAATTTGCGAATCATTTTCGAAAAAATCCCAAATTCCATCCACAAGGGGTTGTTCTGGACCAACTACCACTATATTGATGTCATTTTTTAAACAAAATGCTTTGATAGATTCAAAATTTGAAAGACTTAAATTTACGTTCGTTCCTACAGATTGAGTTCCTGCATTTCCAGGTGCTATGAATAGCTTCGATAGTAGATCACTTTGATTTAGTTTCCATGCGATGGCGTGTTCTCTGCCTCCGCTTCCTAGTAATAAAATATTCATTGGAGATGATTTTGTTTTGTAATGAAATAATGGTGCAATGATTCAATGGTGCAATGGTACAATGATTCAATGTGATTTCCAATAGAATACGATTCTAATAATGAAAATGCATTTTTAAGAAGAGTTTATCTCAGATAGTTGAAAAGTCAATTGGGAGCACAATTCCTAATTCCTAATTCCTAATTCTACATTCCTAATTCTCCATTCTTCATTCTCCATTCTCAATGATTTTTCTCCAATTTTCGAGCAGGCATATCCTTCAAAAAATAATTATAGGCAATTGTTAATAGCAATACAAAAAGAGCCGATCCCACTCCAATCAATACATCATATCTCGGTTGTGCCGCCAAGGCAATTCGGATCAAAATGGTAGCCAATACAAATGATGAATAACGGAATATTTTATAATAATTTAAGGTATATCTCAATGCAATCAAGACGATAATAATATCACTAAAAATCAATACAGAATAAAAAAGATGGAAAGAATGATGATAAACGCCTTCTTGAATTAAAGAAATGAAATCATCCATTCCAATCAAGACAAATGCTACCAATAACAAAAGTGCTAAAAATCGTTTCATACTCACAAATTTGAATTGATCTTTTTCAATATCGGTCAGTTTGATATGTTTTTGAAATTTGTATGTAAATCCCATAATGGCAAATATAGCCAAGGCTCCTCCTGCATAAATCAACATACCTATTACTTCAGTTTTGATATCTACCCATTGATTGGATGCTCCGATATGACTAAATTCTTTAAATCCATCTCTTAAAAAAATCAATGACAATAATTCAAATTGTTTACCTACTGACTTTGCCACCGACTTGGGCAACACGATAATCAAACTGAATAATTCTGCAATCAAAAGGAGCGTAAAAGCTACTTCTACAGCAAAAAATGGATTTTTAAATTTGACATTAAAACCTTTCAAGTCTATCCAATTTCGAATGACAAGAATACTCAAAAGAATGCATGTGATAAACACGAAAACCAGTACAGAACTGATTATTTTGTGATTGGTCTTGCTTTCCCAAAAGGTTTTGAGTTGGAAAAAAAGTTGGTCGGTAATGGAGAGAAAATTTTTCAAAATATTCGATTTTGTCACCAAAATAGAAATTTTTTCAATTTTTCTTAAATATTTTGGTAATGAATTTGAATTTTATATTGAAAAGTGAGATTTTTATTAAATCAATACCACCCTCACATTTTTGGAAAAAACGTAGGGGGGCAAGTTGTGATGTGGAATTTTATGCGACAAAAATCAGAATAAGGTAGTATCTAGTAAACATATAAAAACTTTTTGAAGCCATACAAGGTCAGTAAGAAAAGTAAGCGTTTACAACGAAATAAATTTCATTGGACTAGACAATCATCTAATATCAAGTCTAACGAAATTTAGGGAAATGTTTTGCCCTATTATTTGTAAAGTTCATAAAATTTGTAAAATATTTCAGTGCAATAGGCATTAATTTAGTTAAGGTTGTGCTCACGCAAGAAGTAATTTGTCTTTCGAGCAACCCCAAAGGGGTTCACCAAAAATAACCCCGAATGAAAATTCGGGGTAAAGTGTAAACCCACGGAAGGAACAACATAGCAAGTCCCGTTGGAGTTTTTCAACGAAGAAGAAGGGATAATTTGAAGATTTTTTGAAATAAAAACTAGTTTTTGAAGATTTTACTTCAAATTATTTCTTATTCGAGGGAAAAACGTAGGCGGGGCAAGTTATGTTGTGGAATTTATATACCCTTCAAATACATACATAAAAACGCAAAATTGTTATTGAAGATGAAGCTTGTAGTCTTATTTATAAAAGACATGAACAACGTCGAGCTGACTTGAACAGATATAATTAATTCTAAATTCATAAAATAGTATTAAATGTTAATCAAATCTTAATGTTTGTCAAAATACATAATAATTTAAAATATACATCCGTTATAGTCTCGAATTTATGTTCATGGGATTATAATTGTTGTTAGTGGGCCGTTTTCGTAAGGAAACGGCTTATTTTTTTTGAGTGCGTGGCAAAATGTGGGAAAGTCGCTATTAGAACAGTTTCTCAAAACGAAAGCACTAGAAGCCCTAGAAGGGCGACATTACGGTAACACCGAATGGTGGTAAGCGAAAAGTGCCGTAGGTACGACATTATGAATTGAACAGGATTCTGTGTTCTCACTTCCTACAATCTGTCACGCACTCTATTTTTTTTGATTGCATGACCAAATACGATATTTGGAAATGCATTGAATATGAAGTGTATTTGTTAACTAAAACTATTACCCACTCAAATCAGCATAGAACCAAAAAATACAACTTACACAGGCACTAAATCTCCTGCAACTCCCGAAACAACCCATCCAAATCAACCGCATCCAAATCTGTCAAATCCCTACAAAAGTCCATCAAAAACTCATCCTGCTTTGTTCCCAATGATTTCGCAACCGAATAGGGGAGTTTATCCTTAAAAGTAACCATTGCATATTTTGAATAATAATCTGGATAATTAGCTTCAAGTCTAGTTTCTAAAACACGTTTCTTAGCAAAAACAGGATCCGCAACATGATCTCTCATTTCATAGAAATTTTCTTCTGCCAAATCTCCAATTGCATCAGCATCCTTCTTCCTTGATGATTGATATTTTGTGAATATTTTGGACCAATCGCCTTTGAATTCATCCACCATTTCTGATAAAATCCTACAATCTTCAAAGGACGCATTCATCCCTTGTCCATAAAAGGGAACAACGGCATGAGAAGAATCTCCTACCAAGCAAAATCGTCCATTAACTTGCCATGGATAGCATTTTATTGTTGCTAACGAGCCCGTAGGATTGGTTTGGAAATCGTGCAATAGATTGGGAATAATGTCAATTACATCGGGGAATTCTTCTTCAAAAAAGGCTTGAATTTTCTCTGGTGTTGTCAATGCATCAAAGCCATTTTCTCCATTAAAAGGATGAAATAAAGTTACTGTAAAACTCCCATCGAAATTTGGTAAAGCAATCAACATATATTCTCCACGAGGCCATATATGTAATCCATTTTTCTCAATCAAGAAACTGCCATTTTTGCCAGGAGGAATATGCAATTCCTTGTATCCATGTTGTAAGTATGCCTGTGAAAATGAAAATCTCAAAGCTCTTCCATTTTCAAACATCGTTTGTCTTATGGCAGAATTTGCCCCATCTGTTCCAATGATTGCTGTTGCTGTTTCCGTACTGATTTTCCCTGTTTCATAATTCTTAAATACAACAGAATTATTTTCAAAATCAGCATGTGTACATTTCATATTAAAATGAATTTTTATACCCAATTTTTCAGCTTCATTCATTAAAATTATATTCAATCCCCCTCTTGAAATGGAGTTGATATGTTCTCCTGCACGACCACTGTACGCCATGAATTTTGTATTCCCCGTTTTATCATGGATAATTCTACCTTCCATTGGCAATGCTTCTTTCATCACAATCTCATCCATACCCGCAGATCGTAGCGCACGAATTCCTCTTGCAGAGAGTGCCAAATTGATAGATCGTCCTGCAGAAATATTGGCAGTTCTCATATCCGTTCTAGACTCGTAAATCTCTACTTTATACCCTTTTTTAGCCAATAAAATAGCTAGCAATGGTCCTGAAAGACCCGCTCCGATGATTATTATTTTTTCTTGTGTATTCATTTTTTAAATTTTAGTATTTAGTTGAGTTGAGAAGGTGAGTCGATTGTCTTAGCGACAATCTAGGTGAGTAGTTGAGTTTCTATTCTAATTTGGTAGGTCTGATGAAATTTATTTCGTCAATATTGGCTAAGTGAATAATACAACGGACTGAAGTCCGTCCTCCATTTCTTAGCAATTCG
>CAMZLN010000333.1 GCA_947311465.1 uncultured Saprospiraceae bacterium | reverse complement strand
CATTAACAGCAAAAAGGCAAAAGGAATTACAAATGTTAGGTAAGTGTTTCTACACAGCATTGGATAAAAGTAAGGTGAAAGATGTGGTTTTGGATAATGATATGTCAGTCAAAAAAGGAGGCAAATCATTATCCAAAACCACATCTTTCACCTTACTTTTATCCAATGCTGTGTAGAAACACTTACCTAACATTTGTAATTCCTTTCGCCTTTTTGCTGTTAATGTAAATTTCCTCATTTTATTACTAACATTATTTTTAATATAAATGGTCGTAATATATGATGTCGCTATAGTCGAAATAGCTTCCAAATTAATCCTCAACTTATTGATATAGACAGGAACGCCTCCTTTGTTTTTCAATTCTCCCATGCCTTCGAACCGATAACTCTTTCGAGAACCCGATTTATCCATGATAATAATCTCATCATCTTGATTAAATTCGACGCCTCCTTCAGATCTCATCGTCGCAAAAAGACCTTTATCTGTATGAGTAAACGAAACGGAATAAGCATAACTTCCTCTAATCACCAATGTTTGAAACTTGGTTTCTAACATTTGCACGCCATTTACTTTTTTATTGGAAACTAAACTTTTTGCACAATTTTGAGCAAAAGAATTCATTGGTAACAAGAAAACTAAAGCAATGATTAGACTTGAAATTCTATAGATTAACTGCATAATTAAGTAGGTTTTATTTATTCTTTATATCAAGATACCAATAATATGCCATATTATTTATAGAAACTGAATTTTCTTTTAATAATATGCCATTTTACAAGTAATTATATGGATAACCAAAAACAGGCAATTTAAAAACATTATATTTTAATAAAATATTATAAAAAGATGATATTTAACATCTTAGCTTATTTTCAAAAGATTTAAATAAATCACAAAAATATAGAGCATTATTGTTTATAATATATTTAATTTAGTCCCCGTCCTGTTTTTTCAATCTTTCCATCTTTATCAAACTGCTTCATCATCCTATCCAAAACTCCATTGATAAATGATTTACTTTTTTCAGTACTGTAAATCTTACTGATATCTACATATTCATTTAAGGTAACTTTCACAGGAATGGAAGGAAATCCCAAAAACTCTGTCACTGCCATTTTCAATAAAATGAGATCAATTATTGCCAATCGTTTGATATCCCAATTTTGTAAAAAAGGACCTACCATTTCCAAAAGTTCGCTATCATCTTGATATACTTTTTCAAGTAATTCTTTTCCATATTCAAAGGCAGGAGTTCCTTTTGGAAAATAATTTTTATAAAAATCATCAACAACGGGTGATGCTTTTAGCGTCTTTTTCATTGCTCCTACAATAAGGGATTTATCTTCTTTCCATGAGGAATGAAAATCACTTTGTATTTCATTGAAATGCTCATCTTTGGATAAAAATTTCAATAATGCTTTGATAACTTCACGATGTTCTTCCTGTGTGGGTTGTTTTGACTTGACGTAATCCTTATACAAATCAGTTTTTGCAAATTTCCTATACAAGGAAATAGCAAAATCATTTTGACCTGTTTTGTCTATATGGTTTTGAGAAAACAATGCTCTCAATCCTTGATTATTATACAAAGACTGAATAATTTCATTGTCAAATAGATGTGATTGAAATGATAAATCTACTTCTGTAGGACGGTGTTTACTATTGCGTTGTTCATAATCTATTTTAGAATAACGAGCTATCCTTGTTAAATACCAAAGATTCAAAAGAAACAACTCAAAAATATCATCTACCATTTGATGATATCCTAGATTTAATTGTTTCAATGTTTCTTGCTCTTTCCTCGTTGCTGCATACAATTGCTGCATCACTTTAATCCTAACGATGTGCCTACTTATCATTTTTTTAAAACTACTTTTAGTTATGGCACAAAGAAATAACAATTTCTAAATTAATTCAATAATACAATGTATTTTTTTTGAAATTTATTTTGAGATGTTCAGGCTGTCACAAAAGTTGATAAGAAGATGAGTCGTTTCTCCTACGTCAAAACTTGATAAGTTGATTTTAAAACGAAATATATTTTCGAAAATATAATTCTTTTTCAAAATCAACTTATCATCTTATCCAAAGAGCAACGAAGTTGTGAATGACTCATCGACTCATCCTTTACAGTTTCAATTTATCAAATCCTGGAAACTGCTTAAAATGCCACTTATTGATAATTACACCATTTTTCAGCAATACGATACCGGGATTAGAACGTACAATTGTTTTCAATAAAATATCATCTGCGACATAAACGGGATATTCAACACCTGCTGTTTCTTTGAAATCAACAATCTTTTCAGGTTCCGAGTAAGCAGTTATTAAATAGGTTTTAATATTTTTCGCTTTTGCTTTTTCATACAATGGGTTTATCACATTCTTATAATGCATAATATAGTTTTCATCAAAAACATAATCATCCACCGTCTTTTCTGATTTCGTAATCTCCCCTATTCTTTCTAAGATCTGAATAGAATCTCCCACAATCATGGTATCAGCGACAAATGTTGTATCCGAAACTATAATTTGTTTTGGTTGAGTTTCAAATTCAATTTTATACCCTACAACCATAAATGAATACTGTGGATCGGACAACAATTCTTCGGTTACATCATTTCCTTCCATATCACTCACTTCAAAATTACTTATTTTTGTAGTCGGAATTGCAGGTGCTCCATGTTTTTGATCGATTTCAAAAGATTCCTTTGGATATTCCTTATACACTTTCATATAATTTTCCATGGTCAATTCTGTCACTTCTCCATTGGATTTATTGGTCAAAACGTAAGACAAAGGTGCTTCTTCTGCAGCTTTTGCCTCTGCAATTTTTTGTTCTGGAATATTTACTCCCACCTTGAAAGGTCTAAAATCAAATTTCGGGATATTCCAAACAAAATTACTCATTCCGTAAACAATCAATCCAACAGTAGAAACCCATGTAACAGTTCCGCGTATCTTCCCTGGCATCAATTGGTGCATTTTATTGCTTTTAAAGAGGAAGTACAACCCTGGTATAATCAAAAATATATCTTTCATAAAGGTTGTGAATGGCTTCAATTTGATAAAATCACCAAAACAGCCACAATCTGTCACTTTCATGTTGGTTTCTATCCAAGGGCCCCATTTCCCAAACTCAAGGAAAGTCGCATCTCCTGGTACATGCCCCGTCAAGTATGTAAATCCAGTCAATACCGTAAAAAATAATACCAAAAGTAAAAATAACCATGACGATAATTTTGGTAAATAACCTAATAAGATAGTCAAACCTAAAATAATTTCAAATACAATCATGGTCATAGACAAACCTACTGCGTATTGCTCCATAAAAGGCAATATCGAAGAGATAAAAGGAAAATGCACTTCAAATTCTCCGAAATAATCATGTAATTTATAGGATGTTCCTAGTGGATCTACTATCTTCACTAGTCCTGAAAAGATAAAAAATATCCCAATGAATGATTGAAGAAAGGTCATCAACCATGATTTTCTCTTTTTCCATACTTTATCAACCAAAAAGGTAAAAATAATTGCAAAAATCCCAAAATAGATAAACATTGTAGTCAAAGTCATATTCTTCTTAATTTAGATGTGTTGCACAAAGATAATAATTGCAAACAATATTGCAAATATGACTCTAAATTACTTATTTTTTTGTTAATAAAACGTTGTTGTTTGTTAATGTAGATTTGATAAGTTGATGAGAGGATGAGTCGGCTCTCCTAAGTCGAGACTTG
>CAMZLN010000332.1 GCA_947311465.1 uncultured Saprospiraceae bacterium | reverse complement strand
TAGCCGTACAAGTCATACTTACATTAACAATTAACCATTCACAATTAACCATTAAATTTAATAGTTGTTAATTGTTCATTATTTTTCCAAAATGACTTTCATCAAGAACTAAAGTCCTGATTAAGCTTTAATAGTTGAGAAGTTGAGACAATTTTGCCAATACAAAATCTGGTTTAAAAGTTGAGAACCAAAAACTCAATTTCTAACTAATTATTTCCGATCTTTATAGCCGTACAAGTCATACTTACATTAACAATTAACCATTAATAATTAACAATTAAAAAAATTTAGTCTTCTTTTCGTGGATTAGCTCTTGACAAAACTTCGTCAACTAAACCATAAGCCTTAGCTTCATCAGATTTCATCCAATTGTCACGATCACAATCCTTTGTAATTGTTTCATAATCTTGACCAGTATGCGTACTTAAAATATCGTACAATTCCTTTTGTAACTGCTTCGTCAAATTGAAAGAAATTTCCATATCAGAAACCTGCCCTTGAAAACCACCCAAAGGTTGGTGAATCATCACTCGACTATGGTGAAGACAAGTTCTTTTTCCTTCCGCCCCTGCAGCCAATAAAACAGCCCCCATTGAAGCTGCCAAACCAGTACATATTGTGCTTACATCAGGAGAAACATACTGCATTGTATCATAGATTCCTAAACCAGCAATCACTCCCCCTCCAGGGCTATTGATAAACAACTGAATATCTCTTTTAGGATCAGTTGATTCTAAGAACAACATTTGAGCCTGAATTACATTGGCAACATAATCATTGATACCTACGCCCATAAAGATAATTCTATCCATCATCAAACGAGAAAAAACATCGATACCTACGATATTCATTTTTCTTTCTTCGATAACATTAGGTGTAAATCCTTGAATATTTGGAACAGAAACGTGCGATTTGTCGAAATAATTCTCCATGTGCATCGTGCTCATTCCCAAATGCTTATTTGCGTATTTTAAGAATTCAGTTTTATTATTCATATTATTTTTTTCAAGTTATAAAATCGAGTTACAGGATATTCTACGAAAACCGTGCCTTTTGTTTCTTATTTGACCTAATAAATCAACAAAACGTATAGGAATTTGTTTTAATGTTTCCATTTTTTATTAGAGCAATTGAGTCACTGAGCTATTTTTGCCTAGCAAAAACTGTTGAGATGTTGAGCTATTCAGATAATTACATTTTTCAAAAAAGGCAGGTACTTATCTGAGCAGCACTCAACTTCTCAACAATTTTCCTACTTGTAGGAAATAGCTCAACTTCTCCACTTAGTCAAACCTACTCTTCTTCAGAATGGTCATGATCATGATTACAATCTGCTGTATGCACATGCTCTTCTTCTGTATTTGCAGCAGCATGTTTAGCATTCATTTCAGAAACAATAGCATTAAATTCTTTTAAAGATATTTTCTTTTTATTAAATTTCAATTTATCCGTTAAGATATCGATCAATTTATCGTTAGAAACAGTATTTAAGATTTTGTTGTATTCTTCTTCATTTTCCTGAAGAAATTGTTCTCCATAACCACGCAACATAGCCACGTCCATTTGTCCACCCAACTGTTGTTGTAATCGAGCAGCCCAATGATCCACCAATTCGTTAAATTCAACATTTACATCAAAATGTTGCATCAATTTAGACTTAATCATAGACCATTGCATTTCTTTTTTGAAGCTATCAAAATGCTTATCAACATTTTCAACTGTATTTTGCTCACTAGAAAGAATCAACCATCTTTTCAAAAACTCATCAGGCAATTCTAGGTTATATTTTTCAATCAACTCATTTTGAAGATTAAAGAAAAACATTTCACCAGATTGGCGATTCAAATACTTAGCAATATCTTTTTCAATAAAAGCCCTTGCGTCCTCTACTGTTGTCAAGTCATCATTTTTGAAATAATTTTTAACAAACTCTTCATCCAATTTTGCAGGTTGCAATCTTTTGATACTAGACACTTTTCCGGAAAACATTTTTCCGATTTCCACATCTTGATCATTCTCTCCTACATCAAGGAAATATTTTTTAACATAATCTTCATTTGCACCTTTTTCTATTTCGTAGATATCAAATGATTTTATTACATGTTCTTTCTTCTTTCCAAACAATTCTTTCTTAACATCATCATTCAATTTTCCATCGACAAGCACTGTAAAAGTACAAGCCCATCCCCCTTCCTTGGCTTTACCATTCTCGTCCAACTCTTCCGCGTCGATTGTGATAATATCTTTTTCTTCGATTGGCATATCTACTTCTGTGCTTTCGCCCATTCGCTCCAGCCCTTCATCAAATACTTGATCCACATCTTCCTGAGGTACTTCGATATCGAAAATATCAAATTTCATTTTCTCAATTTCAGTAATATCGAATTGCGGTGCTAAACCAAGATCGAATTCAAAAACAAAATCTTCCTTTGCATTAAGGCTGATATTTTGTTCTTTTTGATCCTTTGAAGGAATAGGTTGCCCTAAATAATGCAATTCTTCATCTTTCAAGAATTCATCCAATGCTTTACCTATCGTTTCATTAATCACATCAGAAAGCACTTTTTCACCGTACATTTTCTTTACGAAAGACATTGGTGTTTTTCCAGCACGAAACCCTTTAATTTGTGCTTTTTTCTGAATAGTTTTCAATTCTGATTTAAGTTTGGTTTGAACTTCTGTGTTAGGGATAGTGATACTAACAACAGCGTTCAAATTGTCAACATCTTTTCTGACAACTTGTGGCATAGCAAAATAATTTTAATTGATAAAAAATAGAAATGAAATGATGAATATCGAAGTTTCGAAGGTAGTTTTCTCATCATTAAGAATTTGAAAAATGGTACGGGTGAAGAGACTCGAACTCTTACGCCTCGCGGCACTAGATCCTAAGTCTAGCATGTCTACCAATTCCATCACACCCGCATACCTTTTTCAAAAGCTCCGCAAAGATAAATTTATTTTTTTATTTTAAGAAAGAATTTTGGTTTTTTTTGAAATTTATTAATTAAATTCAATCAAAAATTTTCATATGTAATCTTATGGTATATTTAGTAAAGAATAAGAATGTAACTTAGAAAACTTAACATAACAAGATTTATTCACTTAAAATTAATTTCGGATCAATATTAAGTTTATTATAAAGCCCTCTCGCTATATCCAAGGTTAAATTTCTTTTACCATTTAATATTTCGCTAATCCTAGAAGGAGTTGTTCCTAAAATTTCTGCAAGATCTTTTTGCTTCAATTTTCGTTGAAACATTCTCAATTCAATCATTTCCGTAAGTGATTCAATTTCGAATGGAAAATTAATTTCCTCATATTCAGCAATTTCATCAGATATTTCGTCGAGTTCAATTTGTTGTTTTGAAGTTAATATACCTTCTGACGTTAAGGATTTAAGTAACTCTTCCATCCTTTTGGTTTTCTCTTTATATATTGAAGATTTCATATTATATATTTTTCGAGTTAATTTTATCATATTCATCATGAGTACCAATGAATCTTATGTAAACCTTTTTTGAAATAAATATGATTATTACAACCATTCTAAAATCATTCCCTTTTATATTGAATACATATCTGTTGTTTCCTACATAATCAACGGAATTAAAATCTTGCTTTATATCATGCAAGGTTCTCCAATTTGCATTTTTAACAATTTCATACCAATTCAATAGTGGAATTCTAGAAAGGGAATGATTCAAAGCAAATTCTGTTAGTCTTTTTGGTGTTACTACTCTCATAGAATGTTAATTTAACGAAAATAAATGGAATTAAGTTCTACAAAATGGAATTTTATTAGTTTATCTTTCTAAAATTGAAGAGAAACAAAAAATAAATCAAGTTCTTTGACAAATTCCGTGGAAAAGAAAAATTCAAATTATCATAGCCAAATATATTATCAAACATCTATTTCTTAACCCATCAATCCAAAAACACCTCCCCCTTTTCCACCTCAACCACATCCCCATATGCCTTCAATTTCTCCAAATCAACCCGTTTCAAATTTCCAAAAATCGTCACGACCAATGTCTTATCCTTGATTTCAGACTTATAAACATTCAAAATATCATCAAAATTCAATTGATGATATTCATCAAGGTAAAGTTTATTGGGATCCGTTTGATAGCCTTGTGCCTGCCAAGTTGAAATTTGTGTTGCCAATTTTCTGAAATCAGGTTTGGAAGCATTCGCTTTTTCAATGAGGGCAGAAGTAATCAAAGGCATTCTTTCGGATTTTTCGGGCATATCATTCAATAAAGACACCATCGCATCAATGGCATCATTGGTTTTATCGGCTTGACAACCGATATAACTCACAAAAAAATTATTCTTTCCTTCTTTCTTTGCCAAACGATATTGCCCCCATGCAGAATAGGCCAAAGAACGAAATTCTCGAATTTCTTGAAATACCAAACTCGACATACCATCCCCAAAATAGGTATTGAATGCTTTTATTTTTGGAACGGTCTTATTATCTCGTTTTTGCCCTTCAATCATGAAATATATTTGATTTTGAATTTGTTTTTTATCATGTAAGACATAAAAAGTCGTTTTTTTAGGAAATTTTTTATCCAAAATCACCATTTCTTCTTTAGGAGATAAAATTCCGTTGGTCAACAGGTAGTTTCTACATAAAGCATCTAATTTTTTACGATATACATTGCCCACATAGTTAATTGTGGTATGATAAGTTTGTGCCGCTTTAAATGCGATAACCATCTCAATACCCGTAGTCTTTTTAAGTTGTTTTTTAGTGAATTTTTGTTTTGCTGGGGCATTTTCTCCATAAATCACGTATTCCAAAAGAGATTTTGAAATATAACCTGGGTCTCTTCTTTCCATTTTTTTATTGGTTTTGATTTCACCCCTTAGTTTTTTCAATTTAGTTTCATCTACCTTTACTTTAGTCAAAAATTGGCGGGTTAATTGAAGAATTTTTTCCAAGTTTTCTTCCACTCCCCTGATATGCATTGTGAAAGTCTCGTCTTCAGTCCTAAAATAGTAGGATGCTCCCAATTTATGAAATGCTTCCTTCAATGCTATGACCGACATATCCGTTGTGCCGAGCAATGACAAATAATCTTGTGTCAAATAGAGCATCGGGATTTTCTTTTTTCCCACTCCGTATTTTATTTCCAAATCAAATATATTATTGAAAGGGTTTAAGACTTGATGAATCTCAAAATTATCTACCAAAGTAGATGAAGTCATGTCTTTTTCAAAATCAACAAAGGTCGGATGGGATGCAGAAGTAGGCACTTTATCCAATTTTTTGGCAAATTCAGAAGATTCCTTTGTTTTTGGAATAACGGGATCAAAATTGGGTTTATTTAATTTATGTTTTTTAGGAAATCCCATTTTAGAATAAAAGCAAAAATAGTTGTTTCCAAAATATTTATTAGCAACATCAATGATATCTTGTTTTGAAATTTGATCCAAAGAAGCATATTTTGAATAATAATCTTCCCATTTTTTGCCTTCCATAAAGGATTGCACCATATCAAGTGAACGATTTTGATTATTCTCCCAAGTGAGTGCAATTTCTTTTCGTTTATTGAGTTTTATAGCTTCAAAAAAATCATCAGAAAAAGCCCCATTTTTCAGTTGTTCAATCTCATTTAAGACCAATTTCTCAGCAGATTTTAGCCGTTGGCGTAGAATTTTGGGTATAAAAAAGATACTTGTAACACCATAATCATTGAAAGGCATTAGAAAGGCTCCTGCTTGCATTACTTTTCCATTGTCCGACAATTTACCTAAGAAGCCCGTCCCTTCATTATTAGATAAAATTTGCATGGCTAAATCAAATTTCATCTCATCGGGATGACCATTATGTGGACTTCTAAATGAAATAATCCCTACATTGATGGGTGTCATTCGTTTTTTCATAAATTCACGCCCTTTAAAATCGGTTTCTTTGTAATCTGGGAATTTAGGAACGCTACCCGATTTCCATGAGCCAAATTTCGCTTTGATTATTGGAATCACTTTTTCTGTATCAAAATCCCCTGAAAGTGACAAAACCATATTATTGGCAACATAATAAGTGCTGTAAAACTCATACATTTTCTTTAAAGATGGATTTTTCAGATGCTCTACACTCCCCAACACCGTTTGCTGACCATAAGGATGATTTTTATATACATTTTCCAAAAGGATTTCGAATATTTTACGAAATGGGCTGTCCATTGCCCGATTTTTCTCTTCATAAACCGTTTCCAATTCAGATTGAAAAAGACGAAAAACAGGTTTCTCAAAACGATGGCTATATAAAGTCAGCCATTTTTCCAATTGATTGGAAGGAAAGGCATTCAAATAAACGGTCATATCATTGGATGTGAAAGCATTTACTTTAGTTCCCCCCATTTTTGTCAATAATTGGTCCATTTCATTGGGAATTGCAAATTCACTTGCCTTTTTAGCGGCTTCATTAATTTGATTTTGAATGGCCAATCTTTTGGTTTCATCCGTTGTCTTCCCCAATTCATCATACAATCTAGTCACCTCATCCAAAAAAGGTTTTTCCTTACCAAAATCCACTGTACCCATGGTTTCTGTCCCTTTAAACAACATGTGTTCTAGGTAATGAGCGATTCCAGTTGCATTTTTCGGATCATTTTTAGCTCCTGCCTTGATTCCCACGATTCCAAATATTTGTGGTGTGTTGTGATTTTCGGTCAACATAACAGTCAATCCATTTTCTAAGACAAATTCGGTTACTTTTATCGGCTTCTTTTGTGAAAATAAGTTGAAGGATAAAAATAATAATAGGGTGATTGCGGAAATTTTCATAACTAATGTTGTTTTTAATTCATTTTGTATAACCGCTAAGGTAATGGGATTGAATTTAAAACTTGTAGTAATTGGATGTTAAAATCTCGTTAAATGATGGGTTATTTCTTCCAAATGAGATTTTTCTTTTGCAATGTAATTCGTAATTCAAAAAAGGTTGTGGGTTATTGGTTGTGAGTTATTTCTTCCTAATGAGAATTTCTTTACAACATAATTCGTAATTCCTAATTCCCAATTCCTGATTCGTAATTCAAAAATTGGTTGTGGGTTGTGGGTTATTTCTTTCTAAGGAGATTTTTCTTTTGCAAGGTAGTTCGTAATTCCTAATTCGTAATTCAAAAATTGGTTGTGGGTTGTGGGAATTAAATGGTAGATAGCGTCTATGACCTTTTGTGATGTTATGTCGCCTAGATTAGGTTTCTATAATTAATTCTTCTTCAGGTTCTCTTGTTATTCTTCTTCAGTATTCCAAGTTAAGCAAATATTATATTATTTCATCTTTAGAGTCAGTGAGATGGGCATCAGGAGGAGGTGTAAAGGTTGCGAGGATTATATATGACTCCTATTAATTATTCTGCACCTTGACAAGTACTTTAATGTACGACCTCCTACAAGACTTCCCTGTTTACCATTCTCTCTATCTCTCTCT
>CAMZLN010000331.1 GCA_947311465.1 uncultured Saprospiraceae bacterium | reverse complement strand
ATACAAACTGCGCTGCGCTGTTTGGTCGAAATGAAATAAATTTCATTTGTCCTTTTAAAGTCCGATGAATTTCATTTTGTCAAGCCTAAAGAAAGCACTTGTACATTCGTAGCCCACAATAAATCACACACTCATATTTTAATAATTAATAAAATTAAGGTAAAATTTGTTAATTCAGATTTCACCTTATGTTTTTTGGGATCTAGTTTTGAAACTAGAAGTCATTTTATTTGAGTTTGAATAATTGATTTTGTAAATTGTATTTTATTTCAATTATGATAAGCTGTCTATGAATTACAAAGGTGCTAAAAAGTATATTCTAAATCGACTTAAAACTGAGTTGGATAAAAAATACACCTATCATGGAGTGCATCATACAATGGATGTTTTCAGAATAACATCATCACTTTGTGTTTCAGAGAAAATTAGCAAAAAAAATACAGTTTTATTAAAGACTGCCGCATTGTTTCATGATTCAGGTTTCTTATTTGTTTACAAAGGACATGAAGAAAAAAGTTGTGAATTGGTGAGTGAAATCTTGCCAAGATTCGGATATTCCCCATCTGATATTGAAAGTATTCATGGAATGATTATGTCTACTCAGATTCCACAGTCTCCAAGAAATGTGCTAGAAGAAATAATTTGTGATGCAGATTTAGATTATTTGGGACGTGATGATTTTGAGCAAATCGCAGGAAGCCTTTTTCAAGAACTAAAGAATTGTGATATGATTAAGGATGTTGATGTTTGGAATAATATTCAAATTAATTTTATCGGTGCTCATCAATATTTTACAAAAACCAATAAGAAGTCAAGAGAAAGTGTAAAACAAAAACATCTTTCTATGTTGAAAAACTGAATTTTGAATTTTAAATATCAATCGTTTTTATTAAAAACTAAACTTATACCAATAGTCTGTTAAAAAAAAATTGCTATAAAAACTATTCTGATATGCCTGCCGGCGGCTTTCTTTTTGTCATTGCCCTACCGAAAAGGTAGGCAGGCCATACCCATTTGGTAGGCAGGCCATACCGAAAAGGTAGGCAGGCACAAAAAGATATACCGTTCAATACCAAATTATTTACAAACTTTTTTTATGTTTGTAACTGGCTATGTTCTGATCTCATATTTTCATCCTTTGTTGATGATTGAGGCTCCAACATAGCCTTTCTTTTTTTTCGATTTCGTTTTGATATTGGTGCTTCCAATGTAAGTTCTTGTAGTAATCTTGATTTTTTACTTATTGGATTTTTAGCTTTTTTACTTTCCTTATTTTTATCCTGATTCTTAATATCTATTTTTGGATTAAATTCTGTATTTGACTTCATCATTCCCCAGGCTATTCTTAGTATTTTGTGCATCAATATCCCAATTGTAGAGCGATGACTTTTTCCTGTAGATCTGTATTTTGCGTATAAATTCTTAAAATATTCATTTTGCATAAATAAATTATGTGCCATTAGATAGAGTGTAGAGCGCATTCTTACACTTCCTTGTTTACTCATTTTTGATTTATATTTCCCATCTCCATTTTGCTTAAATGTTGGATTTACTCCAAAAAATGCGGCTAACTGGGATGTATTATCAAATCGTCTAGGATCTCCAAGTTCAATATAAAATCCCACTGTTGTCCATGCACCTATTCCTTGTATATTAATTACTGTAAACTCAATCATTCATACTTCTCTGTTACCGTTTCAAAGCTTGACTTCAATAATATTTTAGAGGTATTAGATGAAAGAATTATGCATTCTTTAAACCAATTTCATTTCTCCAAATATTAACAGAATCTTGACTCTCTAGTGGGAATAATTTCCCATCATCAGAAGAAAATTGAGTGCCATATCGTTGTGGCAAACCCTTTTCATCTGAATCCAATCATAATGCAAAGCATAATAGTTCCAATTGCTTTCACCTTCATTTCACCTTTTTTTATAGATGGACAAATATTTTTGTAAAACAATAATATCTCCTTGGTGCTGAATTAATTATAAGAAAAATAGCTTTTGCTGCTCTTTCACTAAGATTTAATACCTTCAATGATTTTTCTCCTTTTAATAAAACTCAATTTTCATCTCTACTCTTCGATTCATTCGACGCTTTTCATCAGAGACTTCATGCTCAGATATTTGGATTTCCCCTTTAGCTTGAACGTCTATGTTTTCATTTAAAAAACCGTATCCTAAAAGTATTTCCTGAATTGAAGCTGCACGTCTTTGCGACAATTTGATATTGCTATCTACAGAACCAACATCGTCAGCATACCCAATTATGGAGATTCTTGCTGATTTTCGAGTATCCAAACCTATCTTAGATACAAAACGATTAATTTTCTCATATTCAGATTTTGTAATTACATCACTATCAGTTCTAAAAAATACAAATTCCGAAATACTTGTGATGGTTTTTTCATGGGGTGTCGGATTTTTCTTTTGACTGGCAATTTGTAAATCAAAATTATCAAAATATAGATAGGTACATCCAAAGGAATCCAAACTTTTTACATCTCTGATCCGATCTCTCTCATGATTATAATTTGATCTATTTTCAAAGCATCCAGCAGCAAAATAATTCATCATCTT
>CAMZLN010000330.1 GCA_947311465.1 uncultured Saprospiraceae bacterium | reverse complement strand
TTTAGTATTTTTTCGTAAATTTCTTTCTGTTGTTTTGTGGAAAACTGCAATTTTCTAAATTGCTTATAACCGCTACAATTCGTTGCAGATAAGTAAATAATTGTTAAAATTACTATTTTTTTCATATTGTATTTTTAATGAACTGTATCATGAAAGCTAAGTTTCATGATACAGTCTTTGTTAAATTTATAGATCACAACTAGATATTTCAGTATTTAGTTTTCCATTTTTTTCTATGTCATAGAAAAATACCAAGAAATCCTTATACTTCAAATTTGCAACTTGATTTGATATTCCACATGCTTCTCTAATTTCTACAGGAAGTCCATTTAGAACAAGTCCTACAAAATCATCATATTCGCCAACTCCGTTATTCATTTCTATTAAGCTAGCAACCATTTTGTCAATGTAGTATTTTAGCATTAATTCATGTTCTGTAACTGTTGCATTTTCTCCATATTCTTCTTTGACAAGCTGTTTGAATGCTTCCTGATAGCTAGTTGTTGAACTTTGCCCATAGAATTCAATTAGCCTATATCAGAATAGTTTTTATCTCGGATTTTTTTAACGGACTATTTTTATAAAATTACATGGATTTTAACACAGTATCTTAATTATTAAATATTGTATTAATTCTTTTACGCTCCGCAATATTTAAAAGATTGTTTAAATGCTTAAAATAGTACGGAATCATGCTTCCAGAGTAATGATCAATTTTATCATCTCTGTATATGTTTATTTTTAAAAAATAGCCATCTTCTTCATCTCCCTCATTCCATAATTTAAATTGGTTACCAATTATTTTTCCAATTTCATTATTTACTTTTTCCCAATATTTATAATTTATTGTTATTTTATTTTTGTCAAAAACCAGTGAAATTATCCCGTTGTTGGTTATCTTAACAGTAGATAATAATTTAGTGCTATCATATTTTGACAAGAATTGACTAATCACAATACTGTCATATTGAAAAAAAATCATTTTTTCATTCTCTGGATAAAAGGAATCATTATCTATGAGTCGAAACCCATTTATTTCTGTGGATTTAATCACATCTAACCGCATGATATCTCTTGAATTATCTAATCTTAATTCGCATATACTTTCATTTTCGCAAATCATGAAATTCTCATTTACTTTTATTGTGTCATTTGATAGAGAATATTTGCTACTAAAAAGGTGTTCAGAATAAGTAGATGCAAAATAAAATGAATCATTAGAAAACTCTATGTAGTCTAAATTATTATTTAGCCAAACGCCAGTATGATCTGGAGGTGATGAGCACCCACATAAAAAGACTATTATTAAATATTTTGGATTTATCATGGACAATTAATTGTTGAATTTTCGATAAGTTCTTGACGCAAAATAGAAATATTTTGTTTTTCAGCTTCGCTTAGGTTGGTCCAACGGATACTCAAGGGATGATTTGGGTCATTCGGATTCTCCCCTAAGCCTTGCCATGCTAATGCAATGTAATGATCCATTGAGAATACATTGTCATCAAAGAGCGCAAGGGATTTTGCTAGTTTTTCCAAATACCAGTCAGCCATATATTCATGTTGCCAACCTTGCGAGTTTCTATAGGCTTCCCATATTTCAGGATAATTATCAGGTTGTAAATTTTCGTAACCACCGATCTCTTTTACAATTCTATACAATTCAGCATGTATACTTTCATGTAATATCGTTTTGACTAATTCTATTATCGTTTTGTTATCAATACAATCTTGATCAAATGTGATTGATATTTCTCCATGAGGATAATTATTTCTAGTGATAGCACATCTCCCAGGTGAATTTCCTACATAAAGGTATAGGTCATATTTTGAGCCACTAAAAAAGCCATCTAAAGTTGTGCATAAAAAATCATTGTTATTACCTGCTAATAAATTCCAAATACATGATATTTTCTGATTTTCAGCAAAACTTTCTGTTTGGATAATATAATCTTCATGATCCCCCAAAGCTTGATAAAATCCATCCAAAGAGCATTCTCCCATATTATCAATCGCATTATTTATCATTTCCTCAGGTGTTAATGATGGCTCACAAGCCGAAGATAAAGAATTATTACCCAATAAATCAGCCAATTCAGCATACAAACCAGTACCATTCAAACATTCTTGCTCATCTGGTGTAAGATGTAATTGATAAATTAGCGCCAATTTAGAAATTTTCTCTTTCGTATCAGGAAATACATCTCCATCAATTAGGGGTGCGAAATTTTTAAGGAAGCATTCAAAAGAAGGGCAGACACAATAATTTCCATTGCCTGAGCAGGCTAGACCCGCTTCTTTGAACATGTTGATATCGACTTCGGTTAGAGTCTCACTCCAGTATAATTTTAAATCTGATTCTGATACTGAAAATATATTTGAACTGAAATGAGAGTTAATCCAATTAGCATATTGAAGAGGCATTTCAAATTCCCAATAATCCTCACAAGGATTATAAACTTTAGCAATTGGTGCGTCTGGATTATCATCAATATTTGGAGGTAATGCAGGATTAGATTCAGTGATGGTTAATGTTGTTGTTTCTCTAGTGACTTCAAATCTGTTATTTAGTTTTGAACGAATTAGAGAAGTATTAGAATCTGCTAAATCATTTAAATTTAGGTTGAAAATTTCTAAAATATTAATAGATAAAGCTGGATTTTGCAAATCAACAACGGAGAGCCCATCTTCTCGATTTATGATGATAGGTTCTTTCTCATGCGTGATAAAAAAAAGGTTTTCGATTTGATTTTGCATAATCAATGGATAAATCAATGCTTCATTTTCTCCAGAAATATAATGAATGGGGTCACTTGGAAGACCAAAACTCGTTTCAAATGTTATTCCGGGTAATGAAACTTCATTGTAACAATCAATCCATTCGGAGATTTGGAAATTTTCAGGAGGAGTTGTTCTGAATTGTATAGTTGCTTCGGATTTTAAATTTTGATTTTCAATACTTTCCTTCTGACAAGAATTGAAAAATATCCCAAAACTACCTAGTAAAAGTAGAATTAGAATTGCGTTTTGCGTTTTGCGTTTTATAAAGTTGCTTAAACATACGAAAATTGGTTTATGTTAAAAAATATTATCATCCCAAATATAATACTTTTTCGTGAAACATATTATAAAAATTGAAATTTTAACATTTTGGATGCTTTTGGATTTTAAAATTAGCAATGGGTTGTGCTTATTGAATTCGAGTCTGAATCAAATGATACCATGATCCTCATTTCAATCGGAACAGACCATCATTGGGGCATGACCCATTGCATATTATCTTCTTTATTGCAATATGCTTGAGAAATCAATGCTTTCGCTTAGGAGCCACTTTAATATCATCCCAAGCATCCAAACTTTTTTGACCACCTATTAATTTCCATTCATCATTAGTTTTTTTTAAATGGTATTCCCAATGGGTTCCAGGATCATCACCAGGAATCCATTTTCTCTTTAAATCTGTAAGATTTGTTATAAAAACAAAAAGTACTCCGTTATCGTCAATTTCTGAAATATTTAAAACATAAACCTGACTATATATTCCTTCATGAAGTTTTGGGACATGATTTAAAAATGTGATATCATGCCCAAGGCATTTTTTACATTTTGTCTTTATTTTTACTAATTCTTCAATTTTTACTTTACTAATTTTAATATCAATAAATATTATCTTGTTTAGTGTTGTGTCTTGAATAAACGGGTATTTATCATTGATTGCACATACTATATCCCAGAAGTCTTGGGCGTTAATGACTTCTGGCTTCTTCTGTTTGTTTTGACAGCTTACTATCAAGAAAATGTAAATTATTATTAATCGTTGCATGCTATGGTATCATGTAGGTTATTGTTTTGAATTGGAGCATTCAATTGGTGACTCTATAAAAGTATTTCGTTTTACGAAATTATTATACCCATTAGGGAATAAAATATTTTGAAATACAA
>CAMZLN010000329.1 GCA_947311465.1 uncultured Saprospiraceae bacterium | reverse complement strand
TTAACACCTGAGGAAATGATAAATAATGCGATTGATAATATGGGAGAATGCTCTTTGGATGGATTTTATCAAGCTTTGGGGAAAGAAGAAGATTATATTATTAAAAAATATCTTGATAAATGCCCTCAAATGGAATGTGTACTTGATAAAATGTTGGATATTGGTATTTGTAATCAAATAAAAAATAGTTTTAACGAATTAGCCGGAGATTTTGACATGATTTTTTGGTATGATTATAATGGGCATAGTCACAAATTTAGTAGTCAAAATAATTATGGTCCAGATTATTCATTCTCAGGCAATAAAAATGATTATGTTTCAACTATTGGTAAAAAAAACTGCACGACTACTACTGATTGTGACCCATTTACAATTCAAATTTATAATAAGCATTTTTGCACAAATTTAGCCCCGTTAGAAATGGCTAAATATATGATTCATGAAACAATGCATTCAGAATTTCATAGATGGGTTTATGAATTCTCTACTGAGGAAGAAATCCCTCTCTATGACAATAATTTCATAACAGGATCTCAGCTTTGGAATGATCTTGTCACAAAAAAATTCGGTTCTAATACTCCCACTAATCAACATGCATTGATGAATCAATATGTTGACTCAATGGCAAAAGTTTTATGGGAGTTAAATGGAAAACAAGGAACCTTTGAACAATACAAATATTTCATTTATGACTTACTGACCCCAGATGATGAAGATTTAGTAACTCTAGGTTTTTTAACACAACCTGAATTAGATAATTATCTAGCATTATCTAGTCCAATAACATCAAATATAAATTGTCCTTAAACTTTTAATTCTACAACAAATTCGAGGTAGGTACTCGAATTTGTTGTTTTAAAACATACACTTAATATGCCAAATTATTTACTACAAACCATTCTAATCATTTCATTATTCCATTTTTTTTCATGCAACAGCACCAAAACATTAATTCACAAAAACCAAAATGCTATTTCATGTATTCTTGAAAAAACCTACTCCACAAAAACTGAAACTATTGAAATTTATTACAAACAATCCTACTTAAAATCTTTTGATGAGATTGAAAAAGAAAGTCAAAACCCAATACATTTTACTATTGATACGACATCAAAAAAAAATACATATTTCATAAAAAATATTTCCAATAACAAATCAAATTTACGTATCATATTACAAAAAGGAAAGAAAAAAACTAGAGACCAAATTTCTACTGACTATTGGACATTCTCACCTCTATTTGAAACAGATTCAAAAAACTATTTCTTAATTTTTTCAGAAAGACATATACTTGGTGAAATTGATTATTCCATGCACTTGCTAAGAAAAATCAATAATAATCGGTTTGTGTATGAAGAAAATCTTGGAGGATATGCCACTTTTTATTAACATTTAACAAAGACTGTATCATGAAACTTAGCTTTCATGATACAGTTCATTTAAAATACAATATGAAAAAAATAGCAATTTTGATAATTATTTACTTATTTGCAACGAATTGTAGCAGTTATAAGCAATTTAGAAAATTGCAGTTTTCCACAAAACAACAGAAAGAAATTTACGAAAAAATACTAAATAATATGATTGAATGCCGTGATGCTCTCAATACAATATCATTGGTTGAAAGTCCATATTATATTCCCAATTCATCAAAAATATACCTATCTAAAATCAAATTAAAACAAGCTACAAGCCACATCGAATGTCATCCTAAACAGTTCCTTAATTTCAAACCAATAAATAAAATATTAAATATTAAAACTATACAGAATCTATCTACTAGCATCGAAACTATTGCAACAACTGCTCCCTTTACTCAAAAAGACGAACAGAATCTTTTATCTGATAGATCCTTTGCTCTTTTTCAAGTATCCGATATTTTTTATAATCCAAATTCAAACAAATATCTAGTTTTAACCTATAGTGAGCATAAAGATTTTGATTTTCCTACAATTACCAGTGGCAGTATAAAAGTATATGAATTTACACGTATAAAAAATAAAATTGTTTTCACCTAAATACTTCAGCAATATCAGTTATCGTATGATGATATAAATCTCCACTGGCATAAAAAAAAGGATTATAAAACGATGAATGGAAATTAATAGGTCAAAAAAGTTTGGATGCTTGGGATGATATTGAAATAACTTTTCACCCCAACGACTTCATCCCCAACCACAAAATCTCAAAATCCCGCCCCAAATCATAATCCTTAGCATACAAAAAATTCAAATGCTCAACCGTTGCTTTGGAATTTCCTTTTACTTTGATGGCATCTAATGGCGATAACACCGATGGCTTCAATTTTGGTAATCTAGACACATCTACATCCGAACGGTACCCTACCCAAGATTTTCTCCCAAAGAGTACTGCGAAAATATTGGCAAAGAAATGTCCTATCTTTTTTTGAAAAAACATCAAAATAGGTGACAAAAGTAATATAAAAAACGAAATTACAATATCAAAAAGTCGCTTATTTCTTTTGTTTAATGGATTGGCAATGTTGTACTGAATATCTATGGTGTATAATTCCCCCGCTGTATTTTTAGAGCGACTGCCGATGATACTCAAACTTTCTTCTGGCAATATTTTATAATCTAGCTCCGAGCCCAATTGTGTCATCCAACTCATGATTTGTTGTGATTTCACATCTTTTGAACAGAATATAATCTCATTGATTTTATAAATATCTACCACGTCTTTTAAACGATGAATATGATTGAGATATACTTTTTCATTAAATTTTTCGTCAGTAGATACAATCCCCAAGATGTTTTTCTGTACTTGCGAAATTTGTAAAAGTTTTTTAACTCGGTCGCTTTCGGATTCACTGCCAACGATTATAACTCGATTTTCCTTGGATTGACCTATGTCAAAATTCTTATATTTGATAAAATGATGTAAAATACGAATTCCCGACAGGGAAAATACTGCCCAAACGGATGATAACAACAATAACATTCTTGATGACCGATAATCTTCACTCAATAAACCATAAATGGCTAATAAAACCAACGTTCCAAACAACAATCCACGTATCAATCGCTTCAAACTATTCTTTTGGGCATATCCACCACTGAAATAAATAGACATTATCCACACACCAATATACAAAGGCACGTTGAATAATAAAAATTTAGGATTGTTGTAATACTCTGGGTTGTCAAAATAATAATTGCCCCAAAATTGCTTTAAAAAATGAATTCCTAAAAAAATAACCAAACCATCCATCAACGGCCATATCAGTTTCTTTGAGATATTAGAAATCAATGTCATGAAAGCCCTTAAATATATGGCCATTTTTAACATAAAAACAAAGATACCTGCCTGACTTCCCGTAAAATGCTTTCTAGCAAAAATAATCATTGCATTATAAAAAACTTTTACATAATTGAGACTTCCTTTCTTAGTACTTTCCCCCTTGTAGTGAATGATGGATGTATTTGCTAAATAATAATTTTTATATCCACCCAATACAATTCTATACGACAAATCTATATCTTCTCCATACATAAAAAAAGCTTCATCCAACAATCCCACTTTGTCCAAAACTCTTTTTCTCATAAACATAAAAGCTCCTGCCAAAACATCTACTTCATGCGTTTCATCCTTATCTAAAAATCCTAGATGATACTGATTAAAAGTCTTTGATTTTGGAAATAAAGATGACAATCCAAAAGTCTTACAAAATGCTACAAATGGAGATGGAAATCCACGTTTTGATTCTGGAAGAAAATTTCCTGACCCGTCGATCATTTTCACTCCCAAAGCCCCCGCATTGGGATGAGCATCCATAAATTCGATACATTTATAAAAAGTATCTTCTTCGACAATAGTATCAGGATTTAATAATAAAACATATTCTCCTTTTGAAATATTGATACCTTGATTATTGGCTATTGAAAAACCTGGATTATTTTTATTGGCAATGACAATGACTTCTGGAAATTTACTTTTGACCATCGCCACAGAATCATCTACAGAATTATTGTCCACCACAATCACTTCTGCATCTACATTATGAATCGCCTTTCGTACAGACAACAGCGCCTGTTCCAAAAAGTATTTCACATTATAATTTACAATGATTATGGATAATTTCATAAATTCAGTTGAGAAGGAGAGCTAATTCGTAATTCGTAATTTAAAAATTCGTAATTATTCATTATTCATAAACAGTTCTAGCCACAATAGACCGCCCCAAAGTCAATCCATCCGCATATTCCAACTCTCCCCCAAAGGAAACCCCCCTTGCGATGGTAGATATTTTTACGTTAAAAGATTTCAACTGATTCGATAAATAGAAAATAGTTGTGTCCCCTTCAATCGTTGGACTAATTGCCATGATAATCTCTACAATTCCCCCTTTTTGTACTCGCTCCAATAGTGTTTTGATATTGATATCATCAGGACCAATCCCGCCAATCGGTGAAATCACGCCCCCAAGCACATGATACATGCCCCTAAACTGTGCCGTTTCTTCAATTGCCATGATATCCCGGATAGATTCCACTACACAGATCGTTGTTTCATCACGTCGTTTGTCCGTACAGATATTACAAACGGATTCATCAGAAATATTATGACAAACTTTGCATTTTTGGATATGCTCACGCATATTTCCTATGGCAGAAACAAACTCTTTGGTAATCAATTTATCTTGACCGACAAGGTGTAAAACCAAACGCAAAGCGGTCTTTTTCCCGATTCCAGGTAAAGTTGCGAAAGCTTCTACAGCATCTTCTAATAATTTGGATGAAAAATTCATTTTACAAAGATACGAATTTGATTGATAAGTGGATTAAAAGATGAGTCAGAATTGCATACAGTTGTCGGACAAGTCATTTTTTTTAGAAAAATCTTAGTTGCCCCCCAAACTCTTTAAGATTATACACTAATTTCTCGACTCATCATATTTTGTCATTTTTCTTACATTTGTTCACTAAACAAATACCAAATTAAATAATTCATGAGAAAAATGCGTAATTTTATTCAATTATGAAAATAGTCATTTTACTCCTATTGTCTCTTGGAAATTTCTTCTTCTCAATACAAGCTCAAACTTGTGGCTTTGATGAAAAAATAGCGACTCTTGCTAAAAAAGATCCTAATATCTACAGTCGATTTGAACAATTATTTAGGAATAAGAATACTCCAAATCATAGACAAGAAATTGTCATTCCAATTGTAGTCCATATTCTTTGGAATCATGAAAGTCAGAACATTTCAGATGAGACCGTACATGAGCAAATCAAAATTTTAAACCGAGATTTTAATAATCAAGGTGATTTATCAATAATTCCTAAAGAATTTAGACCCTATATTGCGACGAAAAAAATACAATTTTGCTTAGCAAATACCAATCCTAAAGGCTTGCCTTCCAGTGGAATTGAAAGAAAATCAACCAAAATTGAAATATTTACAGGTATATATGAAAATGCATTGTATAGTTCGTCAAGGGGTGGTTTTGATGCGTGGGATGAGAGTCGTTTTCTCAATATTTGGGTGGCGAATATCAATCCTGACATATTAGGTCAAGCTACCTTTCCTGGAGAATCACATACATTCGATGGTGCTGTTATTCACTCTGATGCTTTTGGAACTCATGAAAATACAAATTCTGGTCTGGGAAGAACTTTAGTGCACGAAGTAGGTCACTATTTCGGTCTTCCACATATTTGGGGCATGGACAATGGTTGTGAATTTGATGATGGCATTGAAGATACTCCCAATCAAGAAACGCATCATTTCTTCTGTCCTAGACATCCAAGTATCTCCTGTGGCAGCCCTGATATGTTCATGAATTTCATGGATTATGTCAATGATGAATGCATGGTCTTTTTCACTCAAGGACAAATGGATCACATGATAAATGTTATTCATAATCAACGCAGTGGACTCCTTGATTTTGCTTGTAAAGAAATTGTAAAAGTAGACGATAACGAAAATTATCTATCTCCAAATCCTACTCATGATTTACTTATCGTTCATTCCAAATTGATTGGAGAAATTCAAATTTTCAATTCTATCGGTCAATTGGTCATGAATAAATATAAACCTGTTGGCCAGGATACGCATTTGGATATTTCTCGGTTGCAGGGTGGGATTTATTTTATGTGGTTGGATGGTTGGGTTATTTTAAGTAGATTTGCATAAGAAAAATTAGGTCGGTTTTAATATCGTTTGGAATTTTTAAGGTCTGTTTCGTCTCGCAAAAAAATGATTTCATTACAATTTTATTATTTTCGTCTTGTCAGTAAGTCTATTCAAGGAAGATCACTATTAACATAATCCTATATATTACAACCTTTTTTTTTTTAAATAAGATTTTTTTTCCATCAAATGAAGGCGAGAAACAAGAAAATACTCTTTGAAAAAGCTCTAATATTAGCATAAGATTGTCAGCTGTCAGGTGTCTGGATGCTCTGTCTGCTTACTGGGTCATCATCTGTATCGACTGACATGAAACTTATATTCTTTTCACATTATTTATGCTATTTCCACATGTTTTCGGATATGTTTGGTATAGTTACAGTTTCCTAAGCATGCTGTACATTGTGGTATGGAGAAAAGATATACATTGGGATGTGTATAAGACCGTAAAGTAACATTTGTTTTTAATATTTTGTGCATCGTCTTAAAGTTTTGTTTTGACTATAGACGAAGGATCAGATGGTAATATAAACCAATATTTTTAAAATGTATTACTCTAATGACTCTACGGTATTTGCTACCCACATTTTGTCATCTTAGCTGGTTCCTGCGATATCGCGAATTTAGGGTTTTGACCTTAATCTGAGCTTGTGACCTTGACCTTTGACCTTAATCTTTG
>CAMZLN010000328.1 GCA_947311465.1 uncultured Saprospiraceae bacterium | reverse complement strand
GGTCTTTGAAACTATGAAATATAAATCAAGACCTTATATAAGAAAAACAAAAGTAGTGACCCAAATGTAAAAACGCTAACCGTAACCTATTGAAATACAATATTTTATGACGGACTATTTTCAAGTTAGGTTAAAGAATAACGGATTGAAATTCATCTTCCACTATTGGAGTTCGGACTTCAGTCCGAAAAGAACTTCTACAACTTCCTCCCCACCAAAACATAATAATTAAATATAAAAGCCTCATCCTTCAAAATAGAAGCTTCCACTTTACACCCTTGCCTAGCCAACATTTCTTCATAATCCTTCAACCCATGTTGATGCGGATGTAAAATATCTCCAGGAATTGCACGGAAGATATGTTTTAAAAAACTATGATTATGTGCATCAATAGAAACGACCAATTTTCCCCCAGGTTTGGTTGCCGCTACCAACTTTTGAAAACTCTTTTCCAAGTCATCAACATGATTAATCGCATTGAGACAAAAGACCCAATCATATTGTGGAGCATCGGGTAATTCTTCCAAAGAAAGTGTTTTGAAATCCACAAAAGGATACATGTTTTTATCAAAATGGGGCAATTTGGCTTCATATTCATCTAAAAGTGGATCAATAGCCGTAACTTTATAATCATCAAAAATCATAAAAATACCCGCCGGACCACAACCCGCATCCAAAATAGAAGCATCTTTTTCAATAGATAAATCTAAACTTTCAAAAAAGGACGTCCAATATGTTTTCTTCCAAATTCGATAGTCACTTTCGGGTTTCTTTTTAAGATAATTTTGCCACCATTTCAACTCAGCCGATTGTGCTATTTTCCAGCGTAAACTCATATTTCTAAATTTTTCATCAAAAGTATAGAAAAGAAACGATTTATTTACCGAACTTCGCAAAATTCCGAAAGGAAAGAGAAAAGAAGTATTTGCAAAGCAAATAAAACCCAAAGGGTTCACCACAAGTAACTACGGATGAAAACCCGTAGCTGCTAGACAAAGCAGTCTGCCAGACACAGAAAAGACCGCTATACCAAACCAATAGACTCATGAAATACGATATAGGTACAAAAGTAAGACTCATCCATACAGGAGATATAGCCACCATCATCGACTATATCGATGCACTCAGTGTGCTAGTCGAATTGGAAGATGGAGATGAGATACCAGTAGATATAGAAGATATGACTACGGAGATGAGACTAGTGCCAAAGGTGACAAAAAAAGTAGTGAAAGATGAAGAACCCGAAACGAAAACCTATTTGAGAATCACAAAAACGGGTATTTCGATTCATTTTGAACCCATTTATTTTGTAGATGAATCCATAAGCCATTATAAAGTGACATTGATTAATGATTCTGAAAAGGAATTCGTATTTGCTTATGCAATGAAGATAAGTACAAGTGTTCCAAAAACAAAAAGTAATAAAATACAAGCAGGGCAAGTTTATTATCTAAATGATTTGACAATAGAGCAGCTCAATGACAATCCGCAAGTGAAATTAGAGGTATGGCAGATTACTACGACAGGAATGGATGCACTTTTGACAAGATCCATTAAGTTGAAAGCTAAGAAATTTTTTCAAGCCTGTGGAAAATCGCCTTTATCCAATAAAAATGGATATACTTTATCTGTTTTTGAAAAATTTAAACCCCCTAAAAAAGTGGTGGTGCAAAGATCAATGTCTAAAGAAATTGTGCCAGATAATCTGTCTCCAGAAATAGCACCAGAAATTGCACATTATTTTGATAAAGAAGTAAAAACGTATCGTAGTCGGCTTACAGGAACGGGGGTTTCGGTACATTTTCAGCCTTTTAAATTTGAAGATGGATCAATAAGTCATTACAATGTGTCTTTGATCAATGATTCTGAAAAAGCTTTTCATTTTTCACTTGCATTAATAAGTAGTACATCTGTGCCGAAGACAAAAGATGATAAAATACAATCAGGTCAAGTATTTCCTATTATGGAATTGTATCCTGAAATATTTAACGATAGTCCAAAAATCCAACTTCAACTATGGGAAATAAGATCAAAAGGTACAGGAAATCCACTTTCTCGAACGATAAGTTTGAAAGCAAAGAAATTTGTATTGTCCAAAGGCACATCCCCATTGTCCAATAAACCTGGTTATACTTTATCTTTTTTTGAACAGTTCACGGCTCATCGTAAGGGAGAAAAGTCCGATGTAAGAGATGCAATTATTCCCAAAAAGAAAGGAAATAAATCAAAAATATATTATTCTAGTCAATCAGGAATTCATCCAGAAGAATATGCATCTTTCCCACTTGAAATTGATTTGCATATTGAAAATTTAATTAAGAAATCTTCAAAGAAAATGACCCATGCACATATTTTGCAGATTCAAGAAGATCATTTTTATAGCTATGTTCATGAAGCTATTCGTCTTGGAGTAGATCGGGTTTTTATTATTCATGGAGTAGGGGAAGGGAAACTCAAGGCAAAAATTACTGAAATATTGAGCAATATGAAGGATGTGAAGGAGTTTAAAAATGAATATCATCCTAGATATGGGTATGGGGCTACTGAGGTTGTTTTTGAGTAAGGGTTTGAAATCAATAGTCCGTTAGAAAAACTTGTTCAGAGAAAAAGGAATATGAAAAGTATGCAACCCCAACGGGGTTTACCAAGACTAACCCCGTTGGGGTTGCATACTTTTCATATTCCTTTTTCTCTGAACAAGTTTTTCTAACGGT
>CAMZLN010000327.1 GCA_947311465.1 uncultured Saprospiraceae bacterium | reverse complement strand
GGAGAGAAATCGTAATTGGTATTTTAATAAATTGGTTAGAAAGGTGGAGATTTTAAAAAATAGATTGAGTTTGGATTTGGATGAATAAAGCTTACTGTTCTTGTATGGCTAAAAGAAAAGTTAGCTTTTAACGGATTGAAATCCGTTGAAATTTATTTCGGCAAAATATTCCATAAACTACTTTCAACAACCAATAGCAAACTGCGCTGCGCTGTTTGGATGAAACGAAATGAATTTCATTTGACTTTCAAAGAGTATTCGGAAAAAACTACAATAAACAAGAGAAGTACTTTGTCCGTCGGCAACATTTCAAAGATTTTATAGCAAAATTCATTGAATAGCCCTAAATTTGCACCAAATTTATAGATTTATGTTATTTATACCGTCTGATTTATTTGAAAAATTGGAATTTGATAAAGTGTTGGAGCTTGTTTCAAAATACAGTTATGGACTACCTGCAAAAAAAGAAATACTAGAGATACAGCCTATTTCCAATAAAAAACGCATCAATCAGATGCTCAAACAAGTTGCGGAATACAAATTGGGGCTAGAGGAGTCCGATGCTTTTCCGATGGCAAATTATTCATCGCTAGTCGAAGTTTTTAAAAATCTATCTGTTATAGGTTTTGTCCTAACTACCGAAAATCTACAAGCAATCAACAGTAGCTTACGGATTATGGATGGTATTATTAATTTTTTTACAACAACTCGGCAAGAGACATACAAGCATCTATACGAGATTATTCAAAATTTTGAATTTGATCCAACATTATTAAAAGCAATCAATAAAATTATTGATGAAGAAGGAAATTTTAAATCTGATGCATCTCCAGAACTAGAACTAATTCGTAGAAGACAACAATCAAAAACAAGAGAAATTGATAAACTTTTTAAGATTGTAATCCAAAAATATAGAACACAGGGCTATCTTGCTGATACGGTGGAAAGTTTCAGAAATGGACGAAGAGTTTTGAGTGTGAAAGCAGAAAACAAAAGGAAAATCAGAGGAATTATCCATGACGAATCGGCTACTGGAAAAACAGCTTTTATCGAACCCGAAGTAGTAATTTCTGTGAATAATGACATTTTTAATCTAGAAGCCCTTGAAAAACGTGAAATTTATAGGATTCTTAAAGAAATCAGTGATACATTGCGTCCCTATATTCCAAATCTAACTCAAATTGAGCATATTCTCATTGAGTATGATATTGTACAATCTAAAGCACAATTGGCGATGCAATATGATGGACAAAAACCCGTCGTAAAAGAATCACCAACCTTGGGTTTCAAAAATGCTTTTCATCCACTATTGCTTTTAAAAAATAAAAAAGAAGATAAAAAAACTGTTCCTTTTGATTTGACATTACACCATCCAAACCGTGTTTTGGTACTGAGCGGTCCCAATGCAGGAGGAAAGTCAATCACTATGAAATCGGTAGGATTATTACAATTGATGTTGCAATCAGGAATGCTCATCCCTGTTGATGAATTGTCCGAATTAGGTATTTTTAAGAAATTCTTTGCTGATATAGGTGACCAACAATCTTTGGAAGATGATTTAAGTACCTATAGTTCCAGATTGAAAAATATGAATCTATTTTTGAAAGATTCTGATAAAGAAAGCTTGATTATCATTGATGAATTTGGTTCTGGAACTGACCCCAAAATTGGAGGAGCCATAGCGGAAGCCATTTTGAGGCAACTCAATTATAATAAAGTCTATGGAATCGTAACTACCCACTATTCAAATTTGAAATTATTTGCATTTAAAAACAAAGGAATTCTGAATGGTTCTATGACATTTGATAAATCAACTTTGAGTCCAACCTACGAATTGAAAGTAGGAAGACCTGGAAGTTCGTATGCTTTTGAAATAGCCAACAAAAGCGGTTTGCCCAAAGAAGTTCTTGATTATGCCAAACATAAAACAGGTAAAAATGAAAAAGCCATAGATGAATTATTAGTTGATTTACAAAAAGAAAAGGCTGAATTAGTAGAAAAACTTACAGGTCTTGAGGCTCAAAATAAAAAATTCGATAAGTTGATTAAATCTTATGAGTATCTGAATACAGATTTGGAATACAAACGAAAAAGACTCAAAATGGAACAAAAGCAGCAAAATATGCAGCAGATCCAGAAAGAGAATAAAGATTTAGAGAAACTAGTTCGGGAAATAAAAGAATCCAAAAATTTAGAAAAAGCTAAAGAGTTGGCGGCTAAAAAGCGGAAAGAAAGAAGGCAATTAACAGAAGAACTCACCGAAATCCATCAAAAGGTAATGCAAACACAAGTGGTTTCAACCCGCCCGATCAAAGTTGGTGATTTCGTCAAGCTACGAACAGGTTCCGCAAGTGGCAAAGTGGAATCTATTAAAAAGGACAAAGTTATTGTACAAATGGGATTGATGAAAATGACAGTTGATATACGTGAATTGCATTTAGCCAATGAACCACTGTCCATCAATTCTAAAAAAAGCATCAATATGGATGTGAAAAGTAGTGCAAAATTTGAAAGTAAAATTGATATCAGAGGAATGCACCTAGATGAAGCGATTGCTACGCTAGAAAGTTTTATAGATAAAGCACTTATGACAAATGTAAATTCAGTAAATATTATTCATGGAAAAGGAACTGGATCACTGCGACGAGCTGTTATTCAAAAAATAAGAGAATACACTGGAATTAGCAATTATTTTCATCCCCAAAGAGAAGATGGAGGCGATGGTGTTACCATTGTTGAATTTATCTAAAAAAACCAAACCACCCAAATATGAATTTTGGGGTTACATGCTCAGGCAATTCGGTTGAAATCTAAACAGCACGTCCTATATAGGATTGTGCCTGACTTTTGCTCATCCTAGCTAAAGGGTTCGCTTGGGGGGTTGGTAATGAAAAATAAAATCGACTCCCTTGAGAATCATTATTTTCACACCACATACTACCATTATGGTTATTTACAATATATTTACATATCGTTAAACCTAATCCCAATCCAGGAATCATACGTCCAATATGATTTAATCTGTAGTAAGGGGTAAAAACATTGGTTTGATATTCATTAGAAATACCTTTTCCATTATCCTTTACACAAAAGATTAATTCATCATCATTAATTCTAAAATCAATGCAAATTTTGGGGGATAAATTTGATCTATATTGAATAGAATTTTTGATTAAATTTTTAATCACATGTGTCAATTGTGCAGCATCTGCGTAAACAGATGGTAAATGCTCAAAGCAAATCTCTGTATTATTAATGTCAATTAGTTTCTTAAGAGAATTACATGCATCTTTAACCACATCAGCCATTTCAATCTTTTGAATGTTTAGATGGTCAAGATGTTGAGGGGTATTTTTAAGCATTACGTCCAATAGTCCTTCTTCATAAACTGAACCGTTACTCTTTGGTTCTATCGATAGTACTGTATGTTTAGTTTGGGGGTAATTAATTACTCGTCTAAACGTCTGAATTTCATCTTTTTTTAGATGACCTAATTCCATTTCTTTTAACTCTTTATTATAAACAAAATCAATAATCACCATTGATTTTTTTTTGTGAAAAACCTTTTTAATATTTACATAAATATCATTTTGTTGAATATCCTTTGCACTCAAAGTTATTTTTTGAGTTTTTTCTGTGTTAAACAAACTACAAAGCCTACTTTTCTGATCATTTGAGAAAATACTCGATAAAATCAGCTCATTCAATGAATTAGGTCTAAAACCCAAAACTCGTTCGATTGCAGGCGACTGAAATACAATTTTGTCTGTATTTGTGTCGAATAAAATTGATATATACTTATTTTGATAGAGATTATTGTTCCCAAGGACACTTTCGTTCTTAAAAACAAACAAACTCAATATTATAACTGAGAAAATGCCTGTTGTTACGAAAGTCGAAACATAAGGTGTAGATAAGAAAATCGGAATCAATAGTAAAGCATTTGAATGCAGTACCGTTTGATGAATTCCAATAGATCCACTCTTTTTTTGTTTTTGGGTCATAACACTTCTATTTGTCAAAAATGAAATTTATTTCACATTAGTGATTGCTATTCAATTTTCAATTTTGTATATCCAAATAAACAAGGATATATGTTTTTTTGTATATGTTATGGGTTATAATTTGTTGAGTGGTTTATTACGTCCACTTACAAATAATATATCAACTATCGTGCCATAAAAATTAAAATAATAGTCTGATGAAATTATTTCGTCTTTGCATTTCTTAAAGTACTTTCAACGACCAATTGCAAACTACACTGCGCTGTTTGGATGCAACGAAATGAATTTCATTGGACTTGCAAAAAAGTCTGATGAAATTTATTTCGGCATAAGTCTGATGAAATTTATTTCGGCATAAGTCCTTCCTAAATATCCGCAACTTCAATAGTATTTTCCATTCTAGAAGCAGTTAAGTGAAACATCATTTTCTGAAATAGTTCTTCTGGTTTAAAAGGTTTACCGACATGATCATTCATTCCTACGAGGGTAGTTTTTTTAGCTACCGAAGAGAATGCTGATGCTGTTAATGCAATGATTGGAATTTCTCTTTTAGCTTGATCATTAAGTTTTCTAATAACTTCAGTAGCTTCATAACCATCCATTTCTGGCATGTGAATATCCATCAAAATTATATCATAATCATTTTTCTTGTGCATATCTACGGCTTCAATTCCATTTTCGGCAACATCAATGCTTACTTTCCATTTTGCTAATATTTTTTTAGCCACCAATTGATTAATTTTATTGTCTTCTGCCAAAAGTATACGCACACCTTCCAATCCATTCAAGGCCAATGAAGTTTGAGAAGGACGAGATTCTCTCTTTTGTTGCTCACTTATAGGAAAAACTATATCAAAATAAAATACTGTACCAACTCCTACTTCACTTTCAACCATTACTTTAGAATCATGCATTTCGACCAATCGTTTTGTAATAGCTAGTCCCAATCCTGTACCACCGTACAAACGTGTCGTGTTTGTATCTGCCTGAGAAAAACTATCAAAAATGGCATCCAATCTATGATTAGGAATACCTATTCCAGTATCTTCTACAGCAAAGCGAAATTTAGCAAAACATTCATCCTGGGAAAGTAATGTAGAAATGATTTTAACATGTCCCTTTTTCGTAAACTTAACCGCATTTCCAATCAGATTGGTGAATATTTGAGTTAATCTTGTCGTATCTCCAATCAATTCAAAAGGAATTTCATGCTGATTCAAAATGATATCAATATTTGAATTTTTCTTTGAAAAGTTAAAAGATTCAACGATATCGGAAAGCAACCTATCCAAATCAAATGACACTTTTTCAAAATCGATACGTCCAGATTCTATTTTTGAAAAATCGAGAATATCATTAATCAAAGTAAGTAGATTATTCGCTGAGAACTGTAATGTTTCTAGATTTTCAAGTTGATCAGCTCTTGGATCTTCATCCAATAAAAGACTTGTCATCCCCAATACAGCATTTAGAGGTGTTCTTATTTCATGACTCATCGTTGATAAAAATTCTTCCTTTGCATTGGCAGCCTTTTCAGCAAATATTTTAGCTTCTTTTAAATCTTCATTGGTTTTTTCAAGTTCATTATTTTTAATACTAATCTCTTCTTTTTGTAGATTCAACTTTTGATTGGCACTTCGTTTCAAGAAATTATACCATATCGACAATCCTGCTACAATAAATAAGAACATAATTCCAGCCACTAAAAGATACAATTTATTTCTTTCGATAGCTTTTTGCTTGTCCAATAAATCAATTTGGGTTTGCTTCTCCTTTGCCATAAATTCTGCTTCATATTTTGCTTGTAGATCTAAAATAGCATTGGTTTTTTCTTGAGAGCGAGTGATATCTTTGAGTTCTATATACTTTTTTTGATAATCAAAAGCTTTTTTATAATCTCCCTTAATGACAAAAGCATTCATCATCTTTTCAAGTATTTCTTCTTCTGTCACTTGCACAAAGCCTATCTCTTCCGCCAATACTTCACTTTTTTCAAGATAAGTAATTCCTTTATCAACAGAACCTGAGTTTACATAAGCATTTCCCAATTCAGCCCAACACATTGCAACGCCTGGCTTTTCGCCAATAGATTCATACAAATTGGTTGCATTTTCCAAGTCAGCAATTGCTTTTTTATAATTTTTCATTTTACTGTGCAATGCACCAATAGCATAATATAATTGAGCGATCCTAGATTTGTCACCAAGTTTTAAAGCAATTTGTAAACCTTTTTGAAAAAACTTCTCAGATTTGGAAAATTCATTTACCTCATAATATAAACTACCAATATTATTATAGAAAGATGTCATTCTACCTTTGTCGTCTAATCTTTTTGCGATTTTTAACGCATTATTATAATATTCAATAGCTTTATCAATTTCTTTATTTTTCTTATAAACAATTCCTAAATTGTTATAACCAATCATCATTCCCCGTTCATTATTCTTACTTTCTCGAATGGAAAGGGCATCCAAGTAGAACTTAGTTGCTTCAGGATACAATCCTTTACTATAAAGTGCTGCTCCAATGTCATTTAAATTAACGGCAATTAAAAGAGAATCATTTATATTTTTGGAATAGACTAAAGCTTTTTCAAATTTCTCTTTTGCAATATCAAAATTACCAGTTCTGAATTCCAACCATCCCAATAAATTTATTGAATTAATTAATCTTCGTTTTTGATTGTTTTGATCGAAAACTTGAATTGCTTTGACACAGTTTTCTTTTGCAGCATCAATTTCCCCACGATGTTTTAAAATTTTAGCTTTTAGGAATAATAATTCCCCTAACTGAAAATCATGATTCTGATTGGATAGGTTTACAGCATTACAAAAATCCTTAGCAGATACCGCTAAGATAGCACTTCATTATGATATAGCTTATCGGGAACGAAGAGCTGATACCGACTTAGCACTCGGTCACATTTTTAATGCTGTAAACCTATCCAATCAGAATCATGATTTTCAGTTAGGGGAATTATTATTCCTAAAAGCTAAAATTTTAAAACATCGTGGGGAAATTGATGCT
>CAMZLN010000326.1 GCA_947311465.1 uncultured Saprospiraceae bacterium | reverse complement strand
CTTTGCCCCCTTCCCCCGACCACCTTTCCCCCCCTCCTTCTTTCCCTATTGAACCTTTGCCCCTTGCACCGTGAACCTTGCCCCCTTTGCACCACAATCCTCACCCCCAATCATCTTCCATCTTCCTCCTAATCTTCTCCTCAAAAGCATTCCCCCCAGGCTCATAAAACTTCATTCCCTTAATTGCATCAGGCATAAACTCCATTTTTACAAAATTTCCTTTATAGTCATGAGCATATTTATAGTCCTTACCATAATCCAAATCTTTCATCAATTTTGTTGGAGCATTGCGCAAAGCCAGTGGAACAGGTAGATTACCCTCCTGTCTAACTTGCGCCATAGCACGATCAATTGCCAAATACGCACTATTACTTTTTGCACAAGTGGCTAAATATATAGTAGTTTGCGACAAAATAATCCTAGCCTCGGGCATTCCCACCGATTGAATAGCTTGAAAAGTAGCATTAGCTAATAAAAGAGCATTTGGATTGGCAAGACCAATATCTTCGGATGCCACAATCACCAATCTACGTGCAATAAACTTGATATCCTCTCCCCCAACCAACATTCTTGCTAAATAATAAACCGCAGCATTTGGATCACTACCACGAATTGATTTGATAAAAGCCGAAATCACATCATAATGCATTTCCCCACCCTTATCATAAATACTCATATTCGTTTGCAAAAGATGTTTGACCAAATCATTGGTGAGTACAACAGACTTTTCGGATGCATTGGCAACCAACTCTAATATATTATACAATTTTCGTGCATCTCCACCTGAATAAGTCAATAGGGCTTCATAATCTTTAACTTTGATTTTTTGCTTTTTTAAAACCACATCATTTTTCAATGCAAAATCAATCATCATTTTTAGAGCATCCGCAGAATGATGTTCTAATACATAAACTTGGGCACGAGATAATAAGGCAGGAATCACCTCAAAAGATGGATTTTCGGTAGTCGCACCAATCAAGGTAACAATTCCTTTTTCTACCGCACCCAACAGAGAATCTTGTTGTGATTTACTAAATCTATGAATCTCATCTATAAACAAAATCGGATTTGGACGACCAAAAAACATCTGACTCTCCGCCTTTTTGATGGTTTCTCTAATGTCTTTCACTCCAGAATTAATCGCACTCAAGGTAAAAAACACACGATCCATACTATTGGCGATGATAGACGCAAGTGTGGTTTTGCCCACGCCTGGTGGTCCCCATAATATAAAAGACGGCAATTTCCCCGATTCAATCGCATTTCTCAACACGGCTCCTTTTCCAGTCAAATGATCCTGTCCAATATAATCATCCAATGTTTTGGGTCTCATGCGTTCTGCCAGTGGTTCATTCATTTTTCACGATTTCAAACTTTTAAATAAAAATATAAGTATCTTGTGTATAGAAAATATTTTTAAAAAACTTTTAAACTTAACTTATTGATTTTCAAGGCTTTCGATTTGCCAAGGAATTTATTTTTAAAAAATTAAACTTTCTACCCAACCACACCCAACTTATTTGCGTGTGTAAAGATGAAGGAAATAAATAAATATCCTACAAGATAAAAAACAAATTTAGGAATAAAGATTTTGTTCCTATCAGATTTACCTTAGGAACACAATCGAAATAAATGTATTTAGTTAGGTGAGATTATTTTGGAATTAGACAAGGCGAGAAGAGCGATGAACAACGAAGAATAATTACAAAAGAAGCCACATAAAAAGTACAGTTATTTTGGGTGTATTCCTTAAACCGAGCTGCAATTTGTCTTTACTGAAAAATGTAAAGGAAATTGTAAAACATTCCATAAACCGGTAAACTGTGATTATCACAAATCGAAAGCCTGTTAGGGCAACTAATTTTAATGTCCTAACGGGATTTCTTTTAGCAATATGAATACTGAAACGCTCATACAAAATTGCAAAAGTGGTGATAGAAAAGCACAGTTTACATTGTACAAAACGTACTACAATGTATTGATGGGCGTGTGTATGAGATACAATAAAAACAAAGATGATGCTTCGGCTATCCTAAATGAAGGATTTCTGAAAATTCTGAAAAATTTGGACAAATATGATCCGAATAAACCTTTTGAAGCATGGATAAAACGGATTATGATTAATACCATTATCGATGCATTCAGAAAAAATAAAAATGAAAGAGAATTGGTACAATATACCGATTTTGAAGAAACCGATACATTAGATATTAATATCGATTATAATAATGCAGATAAAATGTTTGATGCTGAAGCGATTGAAAAATTAATTCAGAAATTACCACCAGCAACTCAAAAGGTCTTTAATCTATTCGCAGTGGATGGATTTAGTCACAAAGAGATTGGAAAAATGCTCAATATGAGTGTGGGTACATCAAAATGGCATATAAGTGCTGCTCGTAAACAACTAAAGGAGATGATTTTAAACAAAACATCAAAAACGATATAGTTCATGAAGAATAATTTTGACGACTATATTAAAGGTAAACTGAGTCAAAGAGAATTTGAATTTGACGAAGCAAACTGGCTTAATGCTGCTCGACTTCTTGACCAAGAAGACAAGGACAAAAGACGTGGATTCTTTTGGCTAAAATATGCAAGTGCAGCACTCCTACTTTTTACCTTGGTAGGCATAGGATG
>CAMZLN010000325.1 GCA_947311465.1 uncultured Saprospiraceae bacterium | reverse complement strand
TTCCTTGCAATAACGTACCCACATCTGTAGCTGCCACATCATTTAATTCTGAATTATCCAAAACAACAACAGCACTAGAAATTTCTGTTTTTGCCTTAGAACTATACCCCATTACAACAATTTCATTTATTGGGTATCTCAACCAAGTCATTACTTTAAATGATGGCAATCATGTTTTGAATATTAATCTCGAACCCAATACAGTTTTGATTGATGAAATTGTTGTAATGGGGTATAGTTCTAAGGCAAAAACAGAAATTTCTAGTGCTGTTGTTGTTTTGGATAATTCAGAATTAAATGATGTGGCAGCTACAGATGTGGGTACGTTATTGCAAGGAAAAGTTTCGGGTGTTCAAGTGATCAATAGTTCTGGAGAACCTGGGAGTGGGGCGCAAGTGCGAATACGTGGCGTTTCTACCATCAAACCTGGAAATGCAGAGCCATTGTACGTAGTGGATGGTATTATTGGTGGAAATTTTGATCCCAATGATGTCGAATCTATTTCTGTATTGAAAGATGCTGGAGCAACTGGATTGTATGGGACGAGAGCCAATAAAGGGGTGATAATTGTAACTACAAAAAAAGCTAAATTGGGAAAATCTTCCTTGGAATTTATTTCTAGCTATGGATATAATGTCGCAGATCATGGAAATATTCAGATGATGTCTGGTGATCAATTTTATAATGATTTTAGTGCCGAGTTTTATAGAGATCCAGATTTGCATACCATTGATAAAATTAAGTTTTATAAAGATTATCCGAAAGAATTGGCTGCTCGAAATTTCAATTGGGTAGATGAAATATTTCAACCTGCTAGTGTCCAAAAATATTATCTTGGGGCAAGCGGACGAAATGATAAAGTGGGGTATTATTTGAGTGGAACTATTTTCGATGAAGGAGGGACTTATCGGGGAACGGGTTTTAAGAAAATTAATCTGAGAGCCAATACTGATGTCCAAGTTTCAAAAAGATTGAAAGTTAAAAATAATATCAATATCAGTACTTCTCAAGGGTCTTCTTATGATTATTTGGATTTGTACTACGCTTATTTAAGTATTCCTTGGGATAATGGGTATGATGCTGATGGTGCACCTGTTTATGTGGATTCTAGAAATCATGATTGGTGGTCACGTGACCATATCAATCCACTGCATAGTATTGATAATTCTGAATATAGCTATAAAGGAATGGATTTAAACTATGATCTAATTGGGAGTTTTAGCATTTTTGATTGGTTGAGTTTTTCTTCTTCTAATCGTTTGAGTTTGAATACTACAAAAAATCATAGATTCGTGTCTTTATTGGCCGCTGGAACAAATCATGGGAAAGGTTTTATTTCTGAAAATCAAAAGCATTGGTATGGAGGAATAAGTACAAACTTGTTTCGTTTTGATCATTCTTTTGGAAGTCATTCTTTTGATGGTTTGATGGGGGGGGAATTTGAAAAAGGGCAGGGGGGATTTCTTGCTGCTCAAGGAAAAAATTTGCCAGAAGGTTTTGATGTTTTAACGACGGCTTCTGCAGAAAAGCAAATAGATGGATTTACAACAGAAGAAATTATGCGGTCATTTATTTCGCAAGTAAATTATAATTTTGATCACACTTATTTTTTGACCGCTTCTTATCGAATTGATGCAAGTTCTAATTTTGCTCCAAATCATCGTGTGGCTCACTTTCCAAGTGTATCTGCTTCTTGGTTGATGGATAAAATGAGTTTTGTTGAAAATTCTTCGTTGTTGAATCGATTGAAATTGAGATCAAGTTTTGGTATAACCGCAGATTCGGATATTGGTGCAGGTAGATATTTAGGACTTTATGCTTTGAATACGCAATACAATGGAAATCCCGCTGCTACACCAAAACAATTGGCTAATCCTGACTTGACTTGGGAACGCACCAATCAGCTTAATTTTGGAATTGATGTTGGCTTATTTAAAAATGATAGAATTAGCTTTGCTTTGGATTTGTACAACAATGTTACAAATGATTTGATTGTCAAAGTATCTCAACCGCTATCTCAAGGTTTTGAAGATCGATGGGAAAATGCGGGTTCTGTAACCAATAAAGGAATCGAGTTGGCATTGTCAACGGATATTATTCAACGAAAAAACTTTACTTGGACAACTGATATTAATTTTTCTAAAAATATTAATAAACTTTCTGGTATTGGAAATCCAATTTATACAACCGTAGGCGGAATTACTCAAATTTATAGAGATGATATTGAAATCTATACATTTTTGTTGCCAAAATGGTTGGGTATTGATCCTGATACGGGTGGCCCGCTTTGGGAAAAAATTGAAAAAGATGATCAAGGAAATATAACGAGTCGTACATCAACTAGTAACTATTCAGAAGCGGATCCTCAAGAAGTGGGACATGCTTTACCAAGCTTTTCTGGTGGAGTGGGTACCAATTTGCAATACAAAGGAATTAGTCTTTTTGCAAATTTTGCCTATCAATATGGGAATGATATTTATAATGCAACTAGGGTATTTATGGATAATGATGGGCAAGAACCTTACTATAATAATTTAGTTCCAAATCCAGATTGGTCAAGATGGGAAAAACCTGGTGATGTGGCAACGCATCCAAGTTTTCAAAATAATGCCTTGTCGAAGGAACCTTCTTCTCGGTATTTAGAAGATGGTAGTTTTATCAAATTAAGAACTGTCAACCTAAATTATACTTTGCCGAGTAGTTGGATTCAAAAATTACATTTGCAAGCTTGTACAATTGGGGTAAGTGCGGATAATCTTTATACAATGACGAATTTTTGGGGACAAGATCCAGAAGTTACTTTGAATCAATTGGCTTGGTCTATGCCTGGGGTATCTGATTTTAAATACCCAAACAATAAACGATTTATGGTGAATTTGAATTTGAAATTTTAAGAAAGAAGGATGGTTTTTAAAAATCTGATTTCGCTCATATAAAATGATATAAATGAAAAATACAATAAAAATTATTAGTCTGCTTATTTTTGGGCTTGGCGTTCAATCTTGTGGTGACTTAGATGTTACTCCTAGTAATCAACTGACAACTGCTTCTATTTCTAATTCTTCTGATGGGATTTATAACGTGACCAATGGAAATTACGCATTGATAAAAGATGGTGCTGAATTCAATGGTTTCGTTGATGATAATAATGCCTATTTACGACAGTATTTTCAAATGACAGATTTTGCATCGGATGATATTGTTTGTGGACAAAAAACAGAAGATCCTTTGTATTATAGTTTTACATATACTCATTCTCCAAATCAATCTAATTCAAGGTTTTTTTGGTATATTTCGTATAAAATTATCAATGGTTCTAATACGGTAATTCAATTCTTTGAAGACAAGGGAGATTTGTCAGATAATGAAAAACAATTATTAGGAGAATGCTATTTTTTAAGGGCTTTTTGTCAATTTAATTTAGTTAGATTTTATGCGAAACCCTATAATTTAGGGGATCCAAATTCAAATTTAGGTATCATTTTGCGCCAGTCTACTTCCGAACCTTTGGAGAAAGCTCGTGCCACTGTGCAAGAATCTTATAATGCTCTGATTGCAGATGCGATGAAAGCCGTAGATCTTATGAATGCTCCGAGGGGCGTTGCTTTTGCATCTAAAGAAGCGGGTTTTGCACTTTTGTCAAGAGTTTATTTGAATATGGGGGATGATGATAAGGCCATAGAATTTGCGGATAAAGTGATTGATTCTGGACGGTTTACTTTGGAAAATGCAGATAGCTATCCTTCGTATTTTCCCAATGCATTGGCAAGAAGTGAAACGATTTGGGCAATTGCTCATTCGGCTTCGGATAATCGAGGAAAATTTGGTTCTATTGCATCTATGATTTATAGTGATGGTAATTCTGGTTGGGGTGAAGAGTTTGCCACAAAAGGATATAGAGATTTGTTGAGCCAAAATTCAAACGATGTGAGAGCATCTTATATTTTCCCTGTTTATAAAGATGGAACTACGGATGTAGCACGAAAAAACGGTTTGGATAAATATTTTATTACCAAATTTAGTTTCCAAGGGGATGACCCGAATTTGAGCTCTCCAGTGATTTTTAGATTGGCAGAAATGTACCTAAATAAAGCGGAAGCTTATGCTCATAAAAATGATATGAATTCTGCCTTGGATAATGTAAATGAAATTAGAAAAAATAGAGGACTTGATGCTGACTTGATTACGACGTTACCAAATGGGAAATCACTTTTAGATGTTGTACTTGATGAAAGACGCTTGGAATTAGCCTTTGAAGGGCATAGATATTATGATTTGATTCGAAATGAAAGACCAATCGATAGAACGTATTGGGGATATCATATTTTAGGATTGACGATTGGAGATATTGATCACTCAAATCCACCTTCTGGATTTGATAATTTAGTAATACAATGGGATGACCCTCGAAATCTCTACTTTATTCCAATTGACGAAATTATTGCCAACCCATTGTGTGAACAAAATTAATTCACTTATTTAACAAGATATTTTTTAATCACAATACTTTATTAATTATGAAAAAGATTTCAATTTTTAAAATTTTATTTCTTGCAATCAGTGTTATTGCATTATATTCTTCATGTGGAGAAGATGAAACAAAACCCGCAGTTACTGGAGAGGCATTATTCTCTTATGTAGCTGATGGTTTTAAGGTTACATTTACAAATGAATCTACTGTTTCAGGAACAACTACAAACGCTTGGGATTTTGGAGATAATGAAACATCTACAGAAAAAAACCCTGTGCATACGTATACAGGAAAAGGCGAATACTCTGTAACATTGACAGTAACTGATGCTGATGGTGGAACGCATGATATTACTTCAAAAATCAATGTGGATAAGGCTACACGAATTAGTTTGACGGATGATTCTTTTGACGATTGGGCTGCAGTAACGGAGCCTGAATATACTGTCACTTTAGGTGATGAGTCAGGTGATTTTAAATCTGTCGTTTTTGATTATGATGCTGATAATGTTTATGTGAAATTAACTTTTGATGGTGCTTTGTCTGATAGTTTGATTTTTGATGTATTTATTGATTCTGATTTTGATGCTTCTACAGGTTTTTTATCTGCACTTTGGCCTTTGGCTGGTTTGGATGTATTAGTTGAAGGGCAAGCTATGTTGGATATATCGAAGAGATGGTTTGATTTATGGTATTATAATGGAATGGATCAAGGATGGGGCTATGAAGTACAACCTACTAAGGATCACTATGCAGTTGGAAATATTGAAGAAGCTAATGGTCAGGTAACCGTTGAACTTGGTTTTGATAGAAGTAAGGTACAGGGATTAGATGGTGATAAGGCGAAATTTATTTTTCAATTAGTTTCTAAAATTTGGGCTCCAATTGGTTGGGCTCCGAGTAAAATGGCAGAAGGTGGTGACCCTACTGATGGTTTCACTCTAGAAATGAAATAATTAATTATTATTTGGAAGGCACTTTTGGGGAGTGTCTTCCTTTTTATTTTAACAAAAATCGTGTTTTGAAAATAGTTTTACAAATTATTATATGTTTTTTAGTAGTAGGGTTGAATGCACAAACCTTTTCAGATGTTTCCTATACGGTGAACGCTGAATCTATCCCTAATCCTGAACGTGGGTTTTATCATCAAGTGAATGGTTTTGATCTTGAAACGCTTCAAGGTTTTAAGGATAAGGGGGTTCGTTTAATTCTTAAAAATTATAGTTTAAAAGGATTTAATAATAAGGCATTATCTGCAAGTTTTATTACAGGTTTAAAACAAGATTTTGATATAGTAAGAGCTGCTGGTTTTAAAATGATTGTTCGTTTTGCTTATAATTTTCAAGTGACAACACCTTATGGGGATGCTCCATTGGATATTGTGCTTTTGCATATCGAACAGATGAAACAAGTTTTGCAGAGCAATAGCGATATAATTTTGACTTTTCAAGCAGGATTTATTGGTACTTGGGGAGAATGGTATTATACAGATTATTTTTCGGAAAGTCCTGGTGTGATTTCTGAACAGAACTGGAACGACAGAAGAACTGTAGTGAACGCACTTATGGATCTAATGCCAAAGGATCGAATGGTTCAAGTTAGAACTCCAACTTTTAAAAAGAACTTGGCTGAACTTAATGATTGGAATCCAATCTCAGAAAGTGAAGCATTTAATGGATCTATGAAATCACGTTTGGCATTTCATAATGATTGTTTTGTAGCCAGTAATACAGATTATGGTACTTACAATAATATTGCAATTGAAAAGGCGTATTTGGAAAACGATAGCAAATATATGATTGTTGGTGGGGAAACTTGTAATCCAAGTGCTCAATCCAATTGTGTGAATAGTGTAGAAGAATTGGAGCGTTTTCATTGGACTTTTTTAAATTTAGATTATCATCAAGGGGTTTTGAACCAGTGGAAAGATGAAGGTTGTTGGGATGAAGTTGCCACAAAATTGGGTTTTAGATATGAATTGATGAACGCTCATTTGCAAAAAGATGCTAAACCAAATGGAAAATTGGAATTTTCAATCCAATTGAGAAATACAGGCTGGGCAAATCCAAGTAACCCTTATACTATTCAGCTTAATTTGCGCAATACTTCAACGCTCGAAGTTTACAGCTACACTATAAATGAAGATCTTCGAAAGTGGCCTTTGGGCGAAACCCATACATTGAATGTGATGGCTGGGTTGCCAAGTGGCATTCCAAATGGAAATTATGATTTATCTTTATTGATAAAAGACGGGAGGCAAAGTTTGGCTTTTAATCCTTCTTATCGCATACAAACTGCAAATAGCGGCACTTGGAATGAAGCTAATGGTGAAAATGAATTGAATCATACCATTTCAGTTTCAAACCAAAATTCTTTTCCATCTTATTCTGGATCAAAATACTTCTTGAAGGAAGGCAGCCCAACTGCTGGATTTGTAGGTCCAAAACAGATGAAAATTACTGCTTTTAATGAGAATGCAATCATCTATTGGTCACGTGATAAGCAAGATGACAATCAATTGGTTCGGTTACAAAAATCTACAGATAATACCAATTTTGAAACCATTTCAATTAATGGGATAAATGACATTTCTTATACGGATAAAAATCTAAATCCCAATACAACTTATTATTATCGAACACAATATCTTTTGGATAACAAATATTCAGAAATAGCATCCGCCCAATTTACGACTTCTACTTCGTTTTTGAAACAGTTTGTCAATATTCAAATTGATAGTGATAGTAAGGATTGGGATGCGGTAAAACCCGTTGCTTCGGGAAGTGACAATGGAATGGTTGCTTTGAGATTTATGAATACAAGTAATAATTTGTATTTTATGATTGAATCTCCAACAATCAGTAGCTATGAAATCATTTTGAAATCAGGAAATAATGGGGAGTTCAAAATATCCGATGGGAAATTATATGAATCAACCAATAGCACCTGGGCTTTTTTAAAGGATATTGATGTCACTTCAACAGCTAAATTTGTAGAAGGTAAAGTTAGTTTGCAGGATATTAATTTTATAGATTTTACTACATTGACAGGACATTTTTTAATCAATGGCAATGATATATGGGGGGATGATTATGTGTTTCAAAAGTATCCAAGTTTAGATACTCCTGAAAGATTTAAGGTGACTCCTTCGGTTGTTACACCCTTGACTAAGGTGAAAATAAGTTGGAAACATAATGCTAGTGCTAGTGGATATATTATAGAGCGTTCTGTTGGAGATGATCAGCATTTTGAATTTTTAAAGGATATTGTAGGTTCAACCAACTATTATTTAGATAAAAATCTAGATAGTACTTTGGTCTATTATTACCGAATGTTCAGTTATAAGGATATAGTTAGATCGGAGTTTACAAACAACATTCGTATTCAATTGAATAATTACACATCTACTACATTGATAAAAAATCCTATTGAATATGTGAATATATTCCCAAATCCAATGTCTGATTTTGCTACAATAGAGCTTTCATTTTTGGAAAGAATGCATTGTGATATTTCGTTATTTGATATGAATTCAATAAAAGTAAAGCAAGTTTTTAATGGAGAAATTTTCGGAGAATCGTCTTTTTTACTCAATAGAAATCAATTACCTAAAGGAATTTATTTGGTGAAAATTCAGACTCCATTTTTAAATCAAATACGTAAAATCGTAATTAATTAATTAATCAAAATAAAATTATGAAACAGATTAAATTATCATTATTAATGCTATTAACTATGTTTATCTTTTCTTGTGGAGATGATCCCGTAACAGAGCCAATTTCTGGGGATGCATTATTCACTTATGAAGCAGATGGATATCATGTTACGTTTACCAATACTTCAACAGTTTCTGGAACTTATGCTTGGGATTTTGGAGATGGTGAATCATCAACAGAAAAAAGCCCAGAGCATACTTATTCTGCCAAAGGAGAATATATAGTAAAATTGACTGTGACAGATAGCCAATCTAAAACACATGTAATTGACACTAAAGTGAATGTGAATAAAAGTACTCCAGTAAAATTGGATGA
>CAMZLN010000324.1 GCA_947311465.1 uncultured Saprospiraceae bacterium | reverse complement strand
GTTACTAATGATTTTAACTTCTTTCTTCCCTGTCTGAAATTGAAAGATTTTCTCAAAAAGAAATTGTCAAAAAATTAAACATAAATTATACAACAGTACGATCTAAAGTTCAACGGGGAAGAAAGAAGTTAAAATCATTAGTAACTGAATGTTGCACTGTCATTCAAGGGTGGTATACTTGACTATAAAAAAAATGAAGGTTGCGGTGATGATTGTTGATATTAAGTAGTTCTAAAAAAATATCACAAACGATAAAAAAAGAAGTTGAGCAATTGCTCAACTTCAAATATTTTTAGTGCATTCTAATTTCATCATTCATATTATCATGAAATTTATATTCCAATAAATGAAAATCATGATTGGGTACGACCTTAATCCATTTATAAAATTTCTTATACCATTTTCGCTGAAATTTCCACCAATCATCTTTCAAATATGCTGCTAAATATGGGTGAGCCGAAATAACAATTTTTTCTTTTGGACGGGATTTGTAAATAAAATCTAAATCTCTTTCCAATTCATCTACTACTAAAATAGAAGCATTAATTTTTCCGCTTCCATCACACGTAGGACAAACCTCCGCTGTATTAATATTGACTTCTGGTCTTACCCTTTGCCGTGTAATTTGCATCAAACCAAATTTACTCAACGGTAAAATTGTATGCTGTGCCCTATCGTGTTTCATAAATTCTCGAAGAGCAGTGACCAATTGTTTTTTATGGTCGGCACCACGCATATCTATAAAATCAACGATGATTAGCCCTCCTAAATCTCTTAATCTCAATTGTCTAGCAATTTCTTCTGCTGATTCAAGATTTATAGATAATATCGAGTCCGCTTGATTCTTTTTTGCCATTTTGTGCCCACTATTCACATCAATCACATGCATTGCTTCTGTATGCTCGATTACAAGATATGCTCCCGAGGCCATAGTTGCCGTTTTACCAAAAGAAGATTTTATCTGTTTAGTAATTCCATGTTTTTCAAAAATAGGAACACTCGATTTATGAAGTGAAACAATTTTTTCTTGTTCTGGTGCAATAGATTTTAGATAAGTAACAATATTATTATACATATCTCTATCATCCACCACAATTTTATTAAAAGAATCCGACAACATATCCCTTAAGATTGTGGTTGTTTTATCCGTTTCACTTAATAGTTTTTTAGGAGGCGTTGCAGCTTTCAAGTCTGTAGAGATTGTTTCCCATTTCACCAATAAGCTGCTCAATTCTTCATGTAAGTCAGCCACTTTTTTACCTTCAGAGGCTGTACGTACAATAATACCAAAATTTTTGGGACGAATACTTTCAATTAAGACCTTGAGCCTTTTTCTTTCCTCATCATTTCCAATTTTCTTGGAAATTGCTACAATATTTGAGAAAGGAGTCAATACCAGATAACGCCCTGGAATAGTAATTTCACAACTCAACCTTGGTCCTTTGGTAGAGATTGGCTCTTTAAGGATTTGTACTAAAACAAAATCTTTCTTGCTCAGTACCTGATCTATTTTCCCTGTTTTGACAATTTCTTTTTCAAAAACAAAATTATCCAAACGATGGGTAATATTTTTACCAGCAATCCCCTCATTAGTGTATTTCACTAATGATCGAAGCTTTGGGCCTAAATCAGTATAATGTAGAAATGCGTCTTTCTTATGCCCTATATCTACAAAACAGGCATTGAGACCAGGCATCAATTTTTTAATCTTACCAACAAAGATATCACCTACGGTAAATTTAGTTGTTGTTTTTTGATCGTGTAATTCAACAATTTTAGAATTTTCAAGCAGAGCCACCTTTACTTCTGATGCTGTTGAATTGATAATTAGCTCTTTTTGCACAGTTTTTTTTTAGCAACATTTTGAATTAAAAATCCAAAATAATTTTGTTAATAAAAAAAGATGTAACAATGAGAAGATGTATCAAAAATGATATATACAATAAAAATCCTATATATTAAGGACTGTTCCAAACAACAGCTGGCTAAACAAATAATTTGTTTAGCTAACTGAGTTTTTGGACGATACCAATTGAGTTAATGCATCATTTAAATAAACTTAAATAATACATAAAGCAACCTATAAAATATCAAAGTTGAAGTATTGGACTAGCCAATATAACATCTAGTCAGATGTTATTTCTTCTTCTTATGTCTATTCTTACGTAATCTTTTTTTACGTTTGTGAGTTGCTATCTTATGTCTTTTTCTTTTCTTTCCACAAGGCATATTAAATGTCTTTTAAATTTAAAAATCTTATTTATCTTGAGCATTTCCTTGAAAACTCACTGGCTTTTTCCTTGTTTCCGAACTTCCCATAGGCTTCTGCCAAAAGGCAAATTGCTATACTATTTTCAGAGTCCAACGCCATTACTTTTTCAAGTCGTGCTATTGCTTTTTCTAATTGATTGGTTTTCAAACCTAATCTACCCAATGCTAATAATGTCGAAACATTATCTGGGTGTTTTTTATTCAAATCCAACAACATTAGGATTCCTTTCATAGGCGTATCCTTAGGTGCATTTTCAACATAAATTAAAGCTAAATTTAGCTTGTGGTTTATGTTTTCAGGATTTAAAGATATTGCATTTTCAAAGGATTTAACTCCTTGTTCTGTACAATATGCTCTTTTTAATTGATCCTTTGCATTCTGCAATCCAATTAAAAATGTTGTTCCTGCTATTGACCAAGCATTCTCACTAGATTCCAATTTAGCAATTTCAGCGGCATAATACCCTGAGATTGCAGGTTGTTCATATTTATACCAAGCACTTGCCAAATCTTTTAAAACAACAATTCTTGTTTGAGTATCACTTACCCCTTTTAACTTTTCTTCACTTAATTCAATAAAAGTTAATTTCGATGGTTCAATTTGTTCTTTTGCTAATTTCAAAAATGGATCTATAGCAATCCCTTTAGATTCCAGGTTTCTTGTTTTATTAATAGAAGCTTGTTTTGAAGCACGAATGTCTGTACCAAAATATAATCCTAAAAAAAGAATTCCACTAAAGATAATCGCTAAAATCTGTTTTTTTGTCATTTATAAAATATACTAATCTTCTGTTACTTTAACCTTATCCTTTATATCATCAACAAATATTTTTGCTGGTTTAAAGCTAGGAACAAAATGTGCTGGAATTTCAACAGAAGTATTCTGTTTTATATTTCTTCCAATTTTCTTAGCTCTTTTCTTTAAAATAAAAGATCCGAAACCTCGAATATAAACATTTTCCCCATCGGACAAAGAATGCTTAACTTCCTTAAAGAATGCTTCTAAAGAGACTAATACATCTACTTTAGGCACACCAGTTTTCTCAGCGATATTGGTTACTAAATCTGCTTTTCTCATGTTAATTTTAGTTGATTCATAAATAATTATAAATAGATTATTCATCATTTTGGTCAAGGACTGCAAATTTCGACTTTTTTTTCATATTATAAAAGCTATTTGCCTCTTTTATTACGCATATTTGTGAAATTTGTTATACATCAAGGATTTATAAAGTAAAAATTTACAATTTGTTCATGGAATTGGAAGGCTTTTCTTACATTTGTCGTTCAAAACAAAATAATATATGTTACTTTCAATGACAGGATATGGTGGAGATACCCAAACTTATATGGATAAAACCATTACAGTCGAAGTACGGTCACTTAATAGTAAAATGACTGATTTACGAATTAAGTTACCAACTATTTATAAAGATAAAGAATTTGAATTAAGAAAATACTTAAAAGAAAAAGTACATAGAGGGAAAATTGAAATGTCTATATCATCCACATCCACCCTTGGAGATGATGTATATAAGCTCAATTCCGTTCTTTTTAAATCTTTCTATCAAGAGATTCAAAATTTAACAAATGAAGTTGGCGGAGCAACTGGAGATATTACATCGGCTGTTTTGAAACTTCCAAATGTAGTCACTCTCGATGATTCAGCAATAAGTGATGAAGAATGGAATATTGTTTTGACTACAATTGGCAATGCAACAAAAAATCTAAATCAATTTAGATTAGATGAAGGTAAGACTATTGAAGATGATTTAACGGGACGAATTACTGCTATATTACAACACCTTAAAGATTTAGTTCCATTTGAAAAAAAGAGACTTCCTGTAATTCGAGAACGAATGCAGCGAAATCTTAAAGAGTTTATGGCAAAAGAAAATGTTGATAAAAATCGTTTTGAGCAGGAAGTATTACATTATATTGAGAAAATTGACATCAATGAAGAAAAGATTCGATTGGAACAACATTGCAAATATTTTCTTGAAGAATTAACATCAGATGAAATTCAGAAAGGTCGTAAATTAAATTTTATTAGCCAAGAAATGGGGAGAGAGATAAATACATTAGGCTCAAAAGCTTATTCTTCTGAAATTCAAAAATTCGTTGTCAAGATGAAAGATGAACTAGAAAAGATAAAAGAGCAGATTGCCAATTCAGTTTAATTTCTAGATTTATCAAAGTAAATTTCCCTTGAAAAACTAATCATTTATTTTATCGCACACCGAATTATACAAATCAATAAAGATGGCAAAAATTATAGGAAGAGGACGAGTTATCATCATTACAGCACCTAGTGGAGCTGGAAAGACTACAATTGTTAGACATCTTCTTACCAAATTTGATTTTTTGGACTTCTCTGTTTCTGCAACCAATAGAGCTGCTCGTTCTCATGAAATTGACGGAGTTGATTATTACTTTTATAACACAGATGGCTTTCATGATTTGATAAACAATAAAAAACTTATCGAGTGGGAGGAAGTCTATGAAGACCAATTTTATGGGACATTAAAACGAGAAATAAAAAGAATTTGGAGAAAAAATAGAGCTATTGTTTTTGATGTTGATGTTAAAGGGGCAACTACATTAAAAGAAAGATTTGGCGAAGATGCACTTGCTATTTTCATCAAGCCACCCTCTATTGAAGAATTGCTCATCAGATTAAAAAATAGAAAAACTGAAACTCCCAAAAGTCTTGCAAAGAGAATCAAACGTGCAAAAAAAGAATTAACCTTCGAAAATAATTTTGATAAAATAATCGTCAATGATGTTTTAGAAACAGCATTTGAAGATGCGGAAAAAATGGTTGTTGAATTTTTAGAAAACTAACGTTGATATTCAGTTCGCATTAATATTTTCATAAACCAATATCCAATAATTAGGAAAACAGAAATCACGATGGCTAAGCCAAATGTATTGAGATGTTGCATTGGGTGAATTAATACATTTAAAATCTCTTTCAAAACGACCGTTGGTCTTGAAAACATATCCCAACTATTCCATCTTTGGAATCGCCCAATATATACCCCAAATCCTGTCAACATTAACACAGACATAATAACTGGGTTAATAAATTTGAATTTCATCTCGTTTTTCAAAAAGTTTTCAACTTCAAATATAGATAAAAATCCGACCATCATTCCTGTCCAAGCAAAGGTATTAAACAACAACACATCAAACCATAATGGAACAGGTGGCTGAGAATGTATATGCATCAAATCAGTGATAATATAGGGTGCGTTGGGTAAAAATAGAAGCCAAATTGCCAAAATGAAACCAAAAATAATTTTCGATTTCAAAATTTTGTGCAAAGGTTTTAAAATCAAAGCAATCAAATATGGAATCCAAGCAAGAAATAAATTCCAGACAATAAACATAAATGTTGGAGATCGATACATCACTATTTCACGTACAGAATTTATTTTTGACAATGGAAATTCAATATAATTTAATCTAAACACCATAAGTGCCAAGGCAAAACATGTACTCAACACCATAAGTAAAAACAGTTGGTGTCTTTTATTCAATTTTAAAATATTCATTATAATTAATTTGAAATTGTGCCAACTTTTTAGGCAATTAGATATTTCATTTTCTATTGTTCAAAAGTTGCTCCAAAGCATCAAGATGATCATTAAATGCCTTTGCTCCAATTGGCGTAGCATGATAGAGTGTTTGCGGTTTTCGTCCTACAAACTGTTTTTTAAAGTCGATATACTTTTTACCTTCCAAGTGTTTTAAATGACTGGCAAGATTTCCATCCGTTACTCCTAACCTTGATTTAAAAGTATTAAAATCCACCCATTCATCTACCATTAGAATGGTCATAATACCTAATCTGGTATTATTAGAAAAAACTTTATTTAAATTAAATAATATATCTTTCACAATTATGCTTTCTCATATTTATAGTACATGACCGTTCCGTAAATTATATGTAGGATTCCAAATCCAATTCCCCAAAATTCTAATCCATGACCAAGGCTAAACGTAGCCAAAAGTCCCAAGACAATTTCCGAAATGCCAAGATAATAAATATCTTGTAAAGTATATTTTGAAGCATTTATCAATGCCAATCCATAAAATATCAAAGTAATGGGTGCTACTAATCCGAGAAGCCCCTGATTCCAAAGTCCAATTGCAAAAATACCACCAGTTGCCAATGGAATCGCCAAAGCCGCCAGTAGTCTATAGGTCAATTTATCGAAAATTTGTTGCCCTTTCTTATTTGCTTTTTTAGTCGTAAAATATACTCCACCTAAAATTGCTAAAACCAAGACAATCAAAGCATCCAAGATAAAAAAGGTCCGATATCCTATCCCCCAATTAGAATAGTCTCCTCTATTGGAATAATAAAAATGATATGAGCTTGAAAAAGGGGTCATATCCAGATATAAGTAAACCGCAAAACAACCTATCAAAGCAACTATTCCTGCAAAAACTCCCGACAATCCACTCAATGAAATAAATCTTGACGATTTTTCCATCATGTTTCTAATTTCCGAAAGTTGTTTAATATGATCTGTTTGAGTATCCATTTTCAATAATTTAAAGTACTTTGAATTACAAAGTTAGCTATTAAACATTGGAAAGTCAAATTTTATTGTGGAATCATATTCTGATATTTAATATACTTTATGACAATGCTAAAATTCCCACACCAATTTCTTAAAATCCACCACACAATTATCTTCAATCTGAACGCCTTCGCTCACCAATAATTCTTCCATCAAAGTAGGTGTTGCAAAATGGATTCGCCCAGACAATTCTCCTTTTCTATTTACGACTCGATGGGCAGGTACGTCATCCATGAAATGACTATGATTGAGTGCCCATCCCATCATCCGAGCAGAACCCAACTCCAAGTAATTAGCAATTATTCCATAATTGGTGACACGCCCATACGGAATTGATCGTACTAAATCATAGACTTGTTCGTAGTAATTTGGTTTCATGTAAGAATTAGATTTGGATCTTAAAAAATTTGTCAATTATTACATTTAAAAGGCTAAATATAACTAATTTTGCAATTCAAAACTCATAATAAGGTGATCGAAAAAAAAATAAAAGGAAGTCATATTACAAATTTGACAGATGCAAGATATTTTGCAGCATGGGGAGCTGAATGGTTAGGATTTTGTGTAGATACATTATCAAACAACTACATTTTACCAGAGAAAATCATAGAAATTAAGGGCTGGATAGATGGCTCAAAAATAACCTTAGAATTTGGAAACCAAGATTATGATGAAATAACTGCGCTTGTTGAGAAGATAAGTCCCCAAGCCATAGAAATTCCTATTCAAAGTTACCATAAAGATTTTGAAAGCTTAGGTATAGAAATAATATTGAAAATTGACTCCATAGACAGTATGTCTTCTAAAATCACTCATCCCAATACATGTTTCCTT
>CAMZLN010000323.1 GCA_947311465.1 uncultured Saprospiraceae bacterium | reverse complement strand
TTGCCGCAGACTCAAGACTCTTTTTGAAATATTTTTCAACATCAACAAAAATTATATCTCCTTCTTCTACTTTATGTATTTCATTGATACCTGTTGCACTATTATCTAAATTGCCAATAATTTCTGCATTTATAGATTTTGCTATTTTTGAAACGGGAATCAATGAAATACATAAAGTAGAAGAAGGAGATATAATTTTTGTTGATGTTGAAAAATATTTCAAAAAGAGTCTTGAGTCTGCGGCAACTATCATTATTTTAAACAAAAAAGTTGATTGTCCTATTGGTAAAACCCTCCTAATTTGTAAAAACCCCTTCAAAGCTTATGATGCTTTAGTTGAAAATTTTAGACCCAAAACACATTATACAAAGGATTATAGTGATTCGTCTCAAATTCATTTAACTGCAATTATTGACAGAAATGTAGTCATTGGAAATCATGTTTCCATTGGAAAAAATTGTAGGATTCATTCAAATGTTGTCATTGAAGATTATTCAATAATCGGGGATAATGTAGAAATTCAAGCCAATACAACCATTGGTTCCGACGCATTTTATTTTAAATCTACAAAAAAAGGATATCAAAAATGGACATCTGGCGGAAGAGTAATCATTGAAAACGATGTTCTTATTGGAGCGAATTGTTCAATCGCCAAAGGCGTTTCTGGTGATACTATAATTGGAGCTGGGAGCAAGCTTGATTGCCAAATTCATATCGGACATGGAGTCGTGATTGGAAAAAAATGTTTAATGGCTGCCCAAGTTGGAATAGGTGGAAAAACTATTGTCGGAAATAATGTTGTTTTATATGGACAAGTAGGTGTAAGTCAGAATATTGTCATTGGTGATAATGTAGTTGTTCTTGCTAAATCGGGTATTTCTAAAGATTTGAAATCTGATACCACTTATTTCGGATACCCAGCACAAGAGGCTAGGGTGGCTTATAAAGAATTGGCGGTTTTGAGGAGAATGGGACGAAATGGGATGAAATAAAAAATACAAAAAATCGGCATATTTACATATTAAATTTAATTATATTTAATTTTTTTAATTAGATAATTGTTCTTTTTTTCTTTGAGTTAATCAGAAATTGGTGTATTTTGCGCCTACAAAACATGAAGTGATATTTTATATCATTTTAAAAGATTTCCACAAAATAAAAACATACTAAAGAATGAGTACAAAGGGGTTAAGGTACGTCTTCATAGAACTTGAAGACTTGAAAACTATACGATTCGAAAAACTAGAACAAATTGCTTCAAATGTCTATATTTTCGTAGATGTCGATGAAACAAGCATACCTTTCAAATTGGTCGCAAAATTACAGACAATGGGAGAAAACCTTCAATGGGTGCCTGTTGAAAATGCAAATTCAAAATCACAACACATTGCTTTTGTTCTCGGACAAATGAATGAATTATTAGATGAAAAAATCGAATTTGCCATTATTTCAGATAATGAATCTCACGATCCTTTGATTAGTTTTATAAACGGTCTTGGTCGAAGTTGTATCAGGGTAAAAACACAGTCAGATTCAACTGACGAATCACAAGTTGATAATCAAACTACAAGATCTTTTACGCCACCAAAACAATCTAAATCAATAGTTAAAGAAGAAATTATTGATAATGAAGAAATTGAAATAGATATTTCTGATTTAGGCGTTTTAATTGAAGAAACGGCCAGAGATACAGTGAAAAGATTGATTCGATCTGGTAATAGACCTTCTGAAGTTAGTTTGCTGAAAAGTTATATCCTACTACATCATCATGATTTACCTGTACATGACAACATTGATAAAATCATTGACCATTTAAAAACAAACAACGAAATTGAAATTAAAGATGATGAAATTATTTATAATTTCTAAAATATAGAATTTACTTTTATTTTTTAAAAATACACTTCGATTTTTATTGATTTTATGGATTGATGAACTACTTTGTATGAGCTGTTGTTACTTCTTTTGAAAAAATTGTCTAATTTATAAACAAAAAAAGTAAAAAAATACTTATATATTTGTCAAAATATTAAAATTATGGAAAGTGAAATAATTAATATTTTTCAAGAGGGCAAAAAATTTATGGAAGATGCTATTGATCATCTTCATAATGAACTCAGAAAAATACGTGCAGGAAAAGCAAACACAGCTATGTTTGATGGTCTTTTTGTAGAAGCATATGGTAGTCCAATGCCTATAAAACAAGTTGCCAATATTGCAACAGCTGACTCTAGAACAATTCTCATTCAACCTTGGGACAAGTCGATGCTCTCAAATGTGGAACAGGCAATTTTTGCTGCGAATCTTGGAATTACGCCTATGAATGATGGTGAAGTCATAAGAATTACGATTCCGCCTTTGACCCAAGATAGAAGAAAAGATTTAGTGAAACAAGCAAAAAAAGTGGGTGAAGAAGCTAAAGTAAGTCTTCGTAGAGCTAGACATAAAATGCTTGATGTAATTAAAAAAGCTGTAAAAGATGGGCTTTCTGAAGATATCGGAAAGGATCGTGATTCAGAAGTTGAGCAAATGATTAAATCTTTTAGTACGAAAGTTGATGATTTGATTACGGCTAAGGAAAAAGATATTCTTACTGTTTAGCTTTTTTTAAAATATATTTTAGACTATCTTTTTCATACAATGGAAAAGATAGTCTTTGTTTTTTATATGTCTTCATAATGGCATCAATATTTCCTTCAAATGTTAATTAAAATAAAATGATTGAGAAACTCCAAGGTATAGAAGAAAAATACTACAACCTAGAAGAACAAATGTCCAATCCCGAAATTATCGGTGATGTTGCTAGATACAAGAAGGTAAGTGCAGAATATAAATCCTTAAAGAAAATTGTAGAAATATTTAATAAATATAAAAGCTTAATTGGAAATATTGAAACATCTCAGGAAATGATGCAAGAAGATGATCCTGAAATGAAAGAGATGGCTAAAATGGAATTAAGTGAACTGCTCCCTCTAAAAAACGAATTAGAAGAACAAATTAAAATCCTTTTGATTCCTAAGGATCCTGAAGATACTAAAGATGTGATTTTTGAAATTCGTTCTGGTACAGGTGGAGATGAAGCTAGTATTTTTGCTGGAGATTTATATAAAATGTACACACGCTATTTTTCTTCTAAAGGGTGGAAAACGGATATTGTTAGCATAAATGAAGGAACTGTTGGTGGCTACAACAAAATTGTTTTAGAAATTTCTGGAGAAGAAGTTTATGGAGCATTGAAATTTGAATCTGGGGCGCATCGTGTACAAAGAATACCAAAAACAGAATCCCAAGGAAGGGTACACACATCCGCAGCTACGGTTGTAGTTTTTCCTAAATTGGAGTTAGAAGATGTTGATGTGAAAATGTCGGACATCAAAGTAGATACTTATCGTGCAAGTGGCGCTGGGGGACAGCATGTCAACAAAACGGAATCTGCCGTAAGACTGACACACCTTCCAACTGGTATCGTTTCAGAATGCCAAGATGGTCGGTCTCAAATAAAAAATAAGGCGCTAGCTTTTCAAAGACTTTGTGCGAAAATTGCAGAAGTAAATAGAAAAAGTCATGAATCAAGTGTTGCTCAAAAAAGAAAATCTCTAGTAGGTTCAGGTGACAGGTCAGGAAAAGTTAGAACCTATAATTACCCACAAAATAGAGTCACGGATCATCGATTAGAAGGTGGAAACAAAAATTTTAACCTAGAAAAAGTGGTTGTTGGTGAATTGGAAGAGATTATTGAAGCTCTCCAAATAATGGAAAATATGGAAAAAATGAAGGCCGAAACTTAAGATAGTCTTTTCTATGTACCTAAATTAAAAAACAAACGTTATTATATTAGGAGTTGTGTAAAAGAATGAGTTAAAAATGTACATTTATTTTTTTACAGTTCCTTATCTGTATTTGCATTATAAATAATTTCAAATGAAGTTTGTTTTACCAATTCTGTTCTTATTTGTCAATCTTTCTCTTTTTGCTCAAGAGATTAAAGTTTCTGACAATATTGATATGCGACAAGATAATGAAATCCTTTTGCTTGGTAAGTATAAAGGGAAATTACTCTTTTATCGAGATCAATATCCAGATTATTATATTCAGGCTTTGGATGAAAATATGCATTTTCTTTGGAAAAAGAAAATTAAAGTAGGTAAAAAACGCTCTAAAATAATATCTTCTTTTGGTGGTAATGATAGATTTTATACCTTATCAAAAGAGAAAATTAAGAAAAAAAATAATCTTAGAATATTCAAATTTAATGC
>CAMZLN010000322.1 GCA_947311465.1 uncultured Saprospiraceae bacterium | reverse complement strand
TTGTAATCTCATCTTCTTGACAGAGTTCTGTTTCAAAAATACTGGTAGAAACTGCCGTTGCGTCAAAGGTGATGTTGACGTTGATGATGCTATCGCAACCGCCGATAGCCCCGTTGGGGATGATGATTTGACCGGAGGGGTTGGATTCGTTGAAGGTGGTGTTTTGGATGGTTATGGATTGGCTGGGGCAGATGATTTGGGTGAAATCACTCGTTGGATTATCAAAAGTTAAATTTACAACTACAACACTGTCACAGCCTGTTGATGCAGTTATGGGTAGATACTCTACTCCGTTTGGATTTGACTCGTTGTAGGTAGTTCCGTTGATGATGATGGATTGTCCTTTACAAAATGTTCGTTCTATTTTACCTATGGGTGGGTTGTAATTTATGTTGGAGATGAAGGTGGGGAGACCGAATAGTCCAAAACCACTTTTTAAATCTACACCATGTTCAATGTATTTCGCTTCGACACCTTTATTGTTTGGAAATTTTATTACATCTAAATAATGAATACCGTTATTATACCCTTCCTCCTTTGAAATATAGATTTCACCAAATGCTGTAAGTTGCATTGCTCCAAAATTTGTTCCTTTATTTTCAAACAATGCAACTTTTGATGTATTAATTTCGCTTTCTGACAATAAATCAAATTGATATACACCAGAAATTGCTTTCTGGACAAAATAATCCGCAGTTGCTACATACAAGTATCTTCCATTTGGTGAAAATTCAATTCCAGATGGTCTATCTATATCTAGTATTATTCTATCTGTAAATAACGATGTTCTATTATCAAATCGAAATATTTCAACAAAACCATAGTTTTCTTTCGATCTAGGACCATAACTACATGCTGCAAATTTTGAATCTGGAGAAATTTTCAAAAAACCAGCACCATTCCAACCTGTATCATCATAGATTTGACTACCATATGGGTCTCTAGCTGGTCCTTGTATTCCTGAACTGTTAATTAAATATTTATAAAACGCATTACTATTGGTTTGACGAGTAATTACCCAATAATCTATTCCATTACAAGTTTTTGTAGCAATCAAAATTTCTGTACCTTTCCCAAATAAAAATACATTCTTCTTCTCTGGAATAATGCCTCCTAATCCATTATCCAGAGACATATCAATTTCATTATAAAAATAACCTTTTTGACTTGCAATATCACTCGCTGTAAAAATATAATATCTATTTTCATCTCCAGGTTTTGGAACAACAACTGCAGACTGTGTAGATGAGTAACTTCCCAGTAATCCGTTACCATTTTTCATTATATCGTGGTTTCTATTCCATACTTTTGTCCCGTCAGAATAAAATAATAGCTCTCCTGTTTCTTTATCACAAATTGATGTACAACCTTCTCTTGTGTTTATATTTCCTCCTGTTAAAATTGTAGGAGGGTTTGTGCTAAAATCTAAACCTGCTCCTTTACCAAAATACCATTTATCCCATTCATGCTGAGCCTGAGAAAAGGTCACGGATAGCATAAAGACACACAAAAAGAATATTTTTTTAAATTTTAAATACATTGGTACAAATATCAATATATTTTCATTAAAATTATAATCCTAAACAATTATTATCCTTATAAAAAATAGACGTACACCATTCTGAATGATCAATAGGTCCCATACCAGCAAAATCCAATCGCTTAAATCCTTTTTCAATTAAAAAATCATATCCTTCTTGATAAATTTCTCGTTCAGAATTATCCCAAATTATAACACCATTTTCTTTCAAGGCGACTAGTGAATTCTTAGCACATTTAACTCTTTCTCTTCCATCAATTACTATGATATCAAATGCACTTTCGTAATCCAAAATCTTTCTTGAATATTGGTCATTATCTAATGGCTCATAAATCAAATCAACATTTTCTAAATTCTTTAATTTTGGCTTTAAAAATTCATGAAATGCTAAATCATGTTCTAATGAAACCACTTTATTTACTCGATTAGAAAACCAAATGGTTGATTGACCACTACCATATTCAAATACTAAAAAATCCTTTTGAACACGTTGCTCAAGAAAATATAAAGATGGATAAGTATACCATGGTATTGCTTCTCCTTTGCCATCCACGGGAATATTTGTGTACCTACTTTGATACCAACCCTTTACTTTCAGATACTTTTTACTAATAAAATGAGTCTCCAATAAAAAGGCTGTACGTTTATTTTTTCGTAATAATTTCTTAATCAAACTAATATCTTTTTTAGGTAATAACTATATTTATTCTACGATGTATAGTTTCTAGACAGAAACTCATCAAAATTAATCTCAAATTTATTGATGACTCCATATTTTCATACAAATATCAAAACAACCCCCCAATCCCCTCCTCAACCAAATTAGGCATAGTAACATCCAATCCTCCCTCCCCTTCCATAGCACGCCGAGCCGCAAACATAGCCTCATCATTCCTCGCCCAACTCCTCCTCGCAATCCCATTATTTACATCCCAAAACAGCATAGCTTCTAAACGTTTTTTTGCCGCTTTTGTTCCATCCAACACCAAACCAAATCCACCATTGATGACCTCTCCCCAACCTACGCCACCACCATTGTGGATAGAAACCCATGTCGCTCCACGAAAACTATCACCTATAACATTGTGAATCGCCATATCCGCTGTGAATTGTGAACCATCATAAATATTGGCGGTTTCTCGAAATGGGGAATCTGTTCCTGATACATCATGATGATCTCGTCCTAAAACCACAGGTCCTTCCAATTCTCCTTTCTTGATGGCTTTATTGAAGGCTTTTGCGATTTTAATTCTTCCTTCAGCATCAGCATATAGAATTCTAGATTTGGATCCTACAACAGGAATATTTTTATCGGCATCTTCTATCCAACGGATATTGTCTTGCAATTGTAATCGTATCTCCTTGGGTGCTTTTTTCAACATCTTTTTCATCACTTTCGCAGCTATGGCATCCGTTTTATCTAAATCTGATTTCTTGCCTGATGTACATACCCACCTAAATGGTCCAAATCCATAATCAAAACACATTGGTCCCATGATATCTTCTACATAAGATGGATATTTGAATCGCCCTTCGGCTTTGTTCTTCCAAATATCTGCTCCTGCTTGTCCTGCTTCTAGTAAAAAAGCATTGCCATAATCCCAAAAGTACATGCCGTTGTCCACCATTTTGTTGATGGCATTTACATGTCGATGTAGGGTATCTTTTACTGCTTTTTTGAACGCTTTTTTGTCTTTTATTAATAAATCACTGGCTTCTTTAAAGGTATATCCTACTGGACAATAGCCCATGTCGTCGATATTATGAAGGGATGTTTGGTCTGAACCCAATTCTATTTTTGTTCCTTTTTCTACAAATTTCTCCCACAATTCAACGATATTCCCTTGATAAATTAGTGTGATGGCGTTTTTCTCGTTTCTATTCTTTTCTATTTGATTGATCAATTCATCTAAATCTGTGTAAACATTCTCTTTCAAAATATAACCATCTACTGTACGTTGTGAAACCGCATCTGGATCCACCTCCGCAATCACACTTACCGCTCCTGTGATGACTCCTGCAATGGATTGTGCACCTGACATACCGCCTAAGCCTGAGGTGACGAAGACTCTTCCTGCCAAATCATTACTTCCTGCTTCTAGTCTTCTCCCTGCGTTCAAAAGTGTGATCGTCGTACCATGTACAATGCCTTGTGGACCGATATACATAAACGAACCTGCGGTCATTTGTCCATATTGGGTCACTCCCAAGGCGTTGTATTTATTCCAATCATCTTTGCTAGAATAATTGGGAATCATCATGCCATTAGTAATCACTACTCTTGGTGCATTTTTATGGGACGGAAATAATCCTAATGGGTGTCCCGAATACATGACCAAGGTTTGTTTATTGGTCATTTTGGACAAATATTTCATAGTCAAAAGGTATTGAGCCCAATTTTGGAATACGGCACCATTTCCACCGTAAGTAATCAATTCATGAGGGTGTTTGGCTACTTTTTTATCCAAATTATTCTGAATCATCACCATTATTGCAGCAGCTTGCTTGCATTTATGGGGATATTCATTGATGGGTCGTGCATATATTTCATAGTCTGGTCTGAAACGATACATGTATATCCGTCCGTAAGTTAAGAGCTCTTTAGCAAATTCAGGAGCCAATTCTGCATGAAATTTCTTATCAAAATATCTCAATGCATTTTTCAATGCCAATTCTTTTTCTTTTTTAGTCAAAACTCCTTCGATGACACGTTTAGGAGCATGGCTTACATTTTCATCATAAGCTTTCGCCTTTGGCAACTTATTTGGAATTCCTTGTTTTATTGCTTTTTTAATGCTCATATATTATACTTTTATCATCAACTTTTGGAAAGTTAGAAATTTAAACGCAAAATTACTATTTTTATGCATATTTTAATCAAAACGGAAAAATGGATTCAAAAGAATTTTATAAAAAGGTAGAAAAGTTTTTAAAAGATGGGCCTGGTGGATTGATGGATAAATTCAAATTGGATAGTTCTGATTTAATCAATGCCGTTAAAAACGTAGATCAAGAAGAAGTCGCTCGTGCCTTAAATTCTTGGGTTGATCCTAATAAAAGAGATGGCTTAAACCGTATCGCTCTGCCACATGCTGTAGATACCAATGACACGCTCATTGTTGGGATGTTGCTTCATAAAGGTGCAGAACCCAATGTTCTAGGACTGGATGGCGAATCTCCACTTTACAAGGCGGTCTTTTGGGAAAATAAACAGATTATTAGTCTGCTTTTGATTGCCAATGCGGATATTAAATTTAAAAATAAAGATGGAAAAACACCAGTAGATATTGCCCAAGAATCTGGTTATACTTCTATTTCTGAATTGCTGGAAAAAGCAAATAATGACAGAAATAGAAAGATTATGGAAAAAGAAACGGCTACGCATAATCGGCTAAAAGCAAAAGCGAAAATTGCTAAAGAAAAAAGGGAACAGGAAGCTAAAAAAATGGCATTAGAAAACCAAGAAAAAAGACACATGGCGACCTTAAAAAAATATCCGAAATTAGATACTGATCCTTTGCATGCACTTTTAATGGCAATTAATAATAAAGATTCTAAAGCGGTAAAAGATTTTGTGGGCAAGGTGGATGATTTAAATAAATCTATAAACGGAACTTCTCCCCTCTTAGCTGCTCTCAAACAAAAACATGAAAAATTATCTATTTTCTTTATTAAATCGGGGGCAAATCCTTTCATTCAAAATGAAGATGATAGTACGCCATTTAATTATGCTATTCAAGAAAAATTGTATCATGTGATTGAATATATTATTGATAATTTCGATACAAAAGAAAGTCTAAATGATCCTAATCAACTGCTTTCTCCCTTGTTTTTGTCCTACAAAGATTTAAAAATGATCAATCTTCTGCTTAAAGGTGGTGCAGATCCTACTTGGGGGGGCAAAGAAGGTACTCCATTTATTATTAAGGCAATCGAGAAGGGTTCAATTGGAATTTTACCTATTCTAGATTTGTATAAAATAAATTTGAACCAGATTATCAATGGAAAATCTATTTTGGAATGGGCTATCACACACAATAGAATGGATTGGGTCAATGGACTGATTGAAGAAGGAGTTGATTTGACTGCTAAAAACTCCAAAGGGGAAACTATTCAGGAATTTGCAAAACAATTTAAAAATGATGATTTGATGAATTTGTTGGACTCTGGCAAAATCTAATTTATTAGATTTATTAGGAACAGCAAAGCGAGTTCCGTTTTTTCAATACTCCAAAACTTAAGGGGTAATTATTATACCTAAATTTTATTTTTTTTTTTGCCATTCAAATAAATTAAGATTTCCTTTTTTTAAAACCACAACTTTGTGCTCTATGTGTCCTTTGTGGTAAAAACAATTTTACTGTATTGTTTTTTTTTGCTTTTTGCCATACAAGAACAGTAAGAACAGTAAGATTCCAAAAGAAATATTCATCTACATTTTAACGGTATCTCATCTTCCAGAATTCAACCCAAAATTTATAGTCACATAAGGCACTGGATTATAAGTAAAGGAAGAAACATCAAGTTTGTAAATATATTTATCTGTCAGTACTAATTCATCATTGAAAATATTATATTTTCGATATAAATTGTATATTCCAGTTTTAATGGTCCAATTGACTTTCCTTTTTGTAGTGCGACTCCACGTATAAGACATATTCAAGGTATGTGTAGCCGGAAATCTGTAATTATTGATCTCATCATAATCTAAAATCTTATTGCCAAAAAAATCATAATGCCAACGGGTTGGAATTGTAGTATAATACCCCGATGCATACTGCCAAGTCAAACCAATTTCTTTTCGGCTTTTTTTAGATTTAAATTGATGTAATAATACGATATTGATATTGTGCGTTTTACTGTATTTATATGGAAATACTTTCCCATTGTTTATTCCATCAAATTGTCTTGTACTTTTACCTAGATAATAAGAGAGCCAACCTCGTGTTTTACCTTTTAATTTTTCGATTTTCATTTCATAACCATAAGCTTTGCCATTCCCAAATTCAAAACTATCTTCCCAATGCTCTACGCTGTTCCAAACATTTACCCCTGCCTTTGGTCTAACAATATTTTTTAGCATTTTATAGAAAATACCCGTCTGAAATACCCACGTTTCATTCCAACTATAAAAATAATCCATCGAAAAATGATGTGCCAATTGCGGCTTTACTTTCCGAGTGGACGGCAACCACATATCGGCTCCAATTACGTTACTTTTACTAGAAAGAATTCTATCATATTGCACCATTTTACTGTATGATGCTTCTATTTTACTTTTATCATTCAAATGATATCGCAGTTTCATACGTGGTTGTGCATAAAAATAAGTGGTATCTTTTGTTTTTAACAATGAATTATACAAACCATATTGAAGCGACCATTTCCTATCTATTTTATATTCATCTTCTAAAAATAAGTACAACTCATTGGATGCAATATCTTTTGCATCTCGATTTAATACGTCTTTCTTTTCTGCATGAAAGACCCATTGGGATTTTCCAGGATTAGTGGCTTGAAAAATCAAACCAGTCCCGATATTGATATAGTGATTTGTATTTAAACGATAATCAAAACGTGTTTTTATACCTTTCTGATTGACTCCTGCTTGGTAACTTAGTGCATAAATATCCTTTCCATTTTGTTGTTGAGCATCTTTAATACTATAATTAAATCGACTATAATGCACACTCGTTGTCAAATAGGCTTTTTGATTTAACTTATGAAACCATTTTGTAGCAAAAATTTGATTACCCCAAGATATGGCAAATTGCTCTAAACTTTCCCCATATATAAAATTTAAATCATCATCAATCCCTATTGGATTGGAATCAATCGAATCAGAAATGCCATTCAAATCATTGCCTTGATAATAAATAAAACTTAGTTTGTCTTTTTTCGAAATGTCGAAATTTACCTTCGCATTCAAATCTCGATAAGAAATAGTGGGGATTATATTTATATTTTTTGGACTCGATAAAATATCAAAAATAGACCGTCGATAGGATACAATAAAAGAAGATTTCTCTTTCAAAATTGGACCTTCCACAAAACCTTTTAGTGATAATAACCCGACCGATGCTTGTGCATGATAATTGTTTTTATCCCCTTCTTTCATTCTAATATCCATAATTGAAGATAATTTCCCCCCATACAAGGCAGAAAATCCATGGGTATAGGCATCTACAGATTTAACCATATTTTTATCAAAAATAGAAACCAATCCAAAAAAATGAAGATTATTATAAACAGGAATTCCATCTAATAAAATCAAATTTTGCTCTGGCTCACTTCCTCGTATATTTAGATTGCTACCCAAAACCCCATTGGAAGATGTTCCTGGAATCAATTGTAAATAGGATAATACATTTTCTTCGCCAAAAAAACTGGGCAAATCATTGACCTTTTCAACATCTATTTTATGACTTGCATCGTTCTTTTTCTTAACGAGAAACTCCTGGTTTTTAACTACTGGATTACCAATAACCAAAATCTCTCTTAAAAAGCCTCCCGCATCCATGTAGATATCTTTTTCGATGTTGCTAGATAAATCAATGGTGTCAATATAGGTTTGATATCCTATATAAGTTGCCATGATTTTGTACTTCCCCTTGGGTAAGGTCAAACTGTAAAAACCCGATTTATTGCTATAAACCCCTCGATAAGCCCCAACTTCATAGATATTTGCTCCAAAAAGCAATTCTCTCGTTGATTGATCCCGAATATATCCACTTATGGTAAATTTTAGTTTGTTGTCACGATACAAAATAATCTGATGATTCTTGGCTTGAAATAAGACTCCCGTATCTTCAAAAATTTCTAAAAGTACTTCATCCAATCGAGTATCTTTCCTTGAAATTGTAATTCTTCGTTCCAATGGAATGCGATTTCGGCTATAGGCAAAATTGATATTTTTATCTTGTTCTAATTGATTTAAAACTTGAATCAATCGAATATTTCCCACTTCCAAATCTATACGCATAGCAAGAATATCTTGAGCACGCACACTCATAGATATCAAAAATATCACAAAAAATAGATAAATTCTCACTTCAATATTGCCACTTTTATTTCAAACCACAGGACAACTCCAAGGTCTCTATTATACTTTCTTTTGATTCTTTTTCAAATACTCCTTTGAATATACAATTTGGATCCACATCTTCATTGAGTTGAATCTTTCCATAGTAAGACGCCAATATTTGTACAACTTCCCCTATTGGTGTATGCTCAAATTTAAAAATACCTGTATGCCAAGAAGCATAATTATAGTCTTCATTTTCCAGTTCTACCAATTTCCCTTCCTTAAAAACACCCTTTTCTCCTGGAGTCAACAGCACCATTTCTTCGGGTTGTGCTCGTTTATAAAACTTCACTTTTCCCGTTGCCACAACTACAGAAATCTCTTGATTTATACTATTTACATTAAAAGATGTTCCTAAGACTTCAATATTCGTTGATTGGGTTTCTATTACAAACGGTTTGTTTGGATTTTTGGCTACTTCAAAAAAGGCTTCTCCTGTCAAAACTACTTTTCTAATTTTTCCATCAAAACGCTTTGGAAAATCTAATTTTGAATCTCCATTTAACCATACTTTTGTCCCATCACTTAAAGTATAAACGCTTTCTTTTTCAGAATTTGCCGTATAAAAATACATTCCCAACCCAAATACGAGTAATGGCAACAAAATGGCAGCAATATTTCGTAAAAATCTAAGTTTCCTAATAGGTATAACTGCCTTAGAAGCCCGTGATTTTACAATTTTTAAATCTCCTTCAATATCCAAGTTTTCAATATCTCTCAGATCGGTTGTTGCATACCAAATCTGCTTGAATTCTTGGAATTCAAGTTCGTTATCAGGAGATAATTTTCTCCAGTTTTCTATTTTTTTAATTTCATCTTCTGAAGCGTCCCCTTCAAAATAACGAACCAATATTTCATCTATCATTTGTTCGTTTTTAAATTCTTCAATCAAATAACCAAATCAACAAAAAGACAATCTCAATTCAAAAAACACGTAGTTATTCCTAAAATAAATAAAATAACATCAACTTGTGTTGGCAATCTTTTTCTCAAATGCTTTATCGCTTGACTAATCTGTGTCTCCACCGTTCGTTTAGATATTTTCAACTTCTCTGCAATTTCACCATTTTTCTTACCATCGAAACGATTCATTCTGAAAATCTCTTTGCATCTAGGTGGCAATTCATCTATGATTTTATTAATCTTTTGAACAAATTCATCATATTCCAAAGCATCAGAGATAGCAATATCTTCTGACCTATGAACTAAATTTCCAGAATGCTGTAAATCTGTTTTTTGTTTTTTGATTTGATTTAAAGATGTATTTCTAACTGCCGTAAAAAGATATGCCTTAAATGAGCCTTGAATCTCAATCTTGTCCATCTTTTCATAAAAATTCACAAAAACCTGCTGTGCAATATCCTTTGCAGACTCAATATCATTTGAATACTTCCTAGCGAATATTACCGCTGATGGATAATACTCCCTAAATAATGAATCGAAATTGTCTTTGGTTATTCGCATTGGAACAAAGGTATTTATTTTTTTATATTTTTTATAAATCAATTCAATCAATAGTCCGTTAAGTGGGAGATTTTGATTTTATAATATTCCATTGCCGCATTAAATAAGAAAATGGCAAAGCCATACTATCCATAGCCCAACGGGCAATGAATAGAAACTAGCTGCGTAGCTGCGGCACTATCCTATATTCCTATATTTTGTCACGCATGTCATTTGTTAATATTTAATTCTTCAAAAAAAGATTATCATATATTTTGTCAAGATTTTTGCAGAAAAAGCAAAAATATCGCCAAAATAAGAACTTTAATCTATTTGACCTACGGTTACAAACAGTTCGCACCTATGGTGCTTTGCTTGGTTCATCAAATCATATTTTATTTTTCAATAATCAAAAATCAAGATATTAACTTGAGTTATTTGAATCAGACTCAAACTTGCTCAAATATAAACTGATATTCTAGTATTATTTATCAATAAATTCAATCCTTTTGTCTAATAAAAATTAATTAGTTTTACTGTAAATTTAACGGATTGAAGTCCATTTGCCATAGTAAACAAGCCATAGTTATACGTAATTCTTTTTTTCAAGTTGTCTTTGGATTGATAACGATTTATTTAACTAAAATCAAAAAAATGAAATTCCTTTATACTCTACTCTTTAATTGTCTTATCTTTTCTCTTTTCGGACAATCTCAAATACTAAAAGATTCAAGACCTATATCTTTTAAAATACCTAATGTAGAAGCGTTTTATGCTGATTCTACACTCGAAAGCTTACTTCAATCATCTCTTGAGCAATCAATTATGCAACTTGAAATGACAGGTGCTTCTGTAGCAGTAAATTTTCCAAATGGAGAAGTTTGGACAGGAGTTGTAGGAAAACATACAGCCGATATTAATATCAAGCCTGAACATACTTTTGCGATAGGTAGTGTTTCGAAAACGATTATTTCTGCGACAATCCTTAAATTGGTCGAAATGGAAAAATTATCCCTTGACGACACCATAGGTCAATGGATTATTCATGAAAATATTGATCCTACAATTACGATTCGACAATGTCTAAACCATACAAGCGGAATTTATAATTACACCACTAATCCAAACCTTGAAGACAGCCTTTTTACTGACTCAAATTATCTTTTTAATCCACTTGAAGTTTTAAACCAATATGTTTTAAAACCCGATTTCAAAAAAGGAACTTCTTTCAAATATTCCAATACAAATTATTTGATTGCTGGACTTATTATCGAAAATGTAACTGAAAAGCCCTGTCATGAAGCGGTTCGAACATTGATTCTTGATCCTAATGGTTTTGAAAATGTCCAATTGTTTCCACAAGAAACGCTTAATTTGGAAATGGCACATCTATGGCTAGAAAATGATGAAGGAATCATTGAAGATTTTCAGGCAACAGGAAATACACTGAAACCAATATTTAGTTTTGCATGGTCGGCAGGAGCTTATACGGCTACCCCATCGGATATGGCACTTTGGATAAAAAAATTGGTGAATGGAGAAATATTAAATGAGCAATCAATGACCGCTATGAAAGATTATGAATCCAATGGGTACGGGTTAGGATTGATAGAAATCAAATTTCCTGAAGGAAAAGTAACTGGTCATGGTGGCGAAATATTTTATGGTTCTGAAGTTTATTTACTTCAGCCTTTCAATACAAGTTTTGCTGTTCATACCAATGACGGAACAGAAAATGGAGATAAAGTCGGAATAGTACTCAATAATTTACTCATTACCTATTTAGAATATCTTGCTACTACATCAAATAATGACTTGAATCAAAAATTTGACTTATCTTTATTCCCAAATCCTGCATCTGAATCTATCCATGTCAAAATGGATATTCAAAACAGTGATTTTAAAGTAGAAATTTATAATTTACAAGGGAAATTTATTTCTAATTATAATTTTCATAATTGCAATGAATTTGAAATACGTGTTACTCAATTCCAAAATGGTGGTTATTTTCTACACATTCTTGGAAATGATTTTAGTAATACTCAGTTTTTTATAAAAAATAATGAATAAAAATAAAATGATTCTCATAACTTGCCTGTCCGCCCTTTTCTTTGGGTGTGACAGACAAATTCCTATTCCCAATATTGATTCCAAACCAGTATTATCTATCAATGCATTTATCAATGATAGTCTAGGTATTTCAGCAAGATTATCTACTTCCGAATCCATTCAAAATTTTGATACTATAAATCCAATTACTGATGCTATTATTACTATCCAAAATGGGGATAATAGTTTCAAAAGTGACCTAATTAGTCATGAAAATGGATTTTATACGCTTGACCTTCCTAAAACAGATAAAAAAATGGACTTCAAGATTACTACAAGTTATGAAGGTTATGCAGATATATTTGCTACAACAACCTTTTATCCAAAACCATCTCAATTTAAAATAGATACACATGCCATCCAGTTTTCTGGTGCTCCAATGTATGAAATCAAGGTACAAATAGAAGACATAGAAAGTACTCCAAACTATTATCTTTTTGAAGCTAATTTTCATTTGACTTATAAAAATGGAATTAAAAAATCATCCAAATCATATACTTTTTCCAACCATCCTTTTGTAGAAAACAAGGATATTATTGTTGACAATTTTGAATTGAGTCGAATTTTTATCTCGGACAAGTTTTTCGACGGGCAAAGTGCAGAAATTCCATTTTTCGCTCAAGATACAAACCTTATACTTTTGCAATCAAATCTAGTAGAATCTTGTGAAATGGATATTGATATTACATCCGTCAGTAAAGAAGTTTATCAATATTTCAAGGCTTTAGAAAGATTGAAAAATATTGGATCTTCCAATTTTACTACGACTATTCAAATTCCGTCTAATATTGAAAATGGAACGGGCGTTTTTGGAACTTTAATGCATTATAAAAAAGTTTTCGTTCTGAAATGAATTTCATTTGTCCTATAGTCCGATGAAATTCATTTCGTCAAGCAAGTATAGACTTTGTGATCTTTGTGCTCTTTGTGGTGAAATATTCCATACACTATCCTACAAACTACACTACGCTGTTTGGTCGAAATGAAATAAATTTCATTTGTCCATAGGTCTGAT
>CAMZLN010000321.1 GCA_947311465.1 uncultured Saprospiraceae bacterium | reverse complement strand
AGTAAATTCTATCGGCTCTAACTCGTCATCAGCATTCTTAGGGCCTTCATGCTCATTGCCACGCACATCTGTTACTACTGCTTTTATTTGATAAACACCATCATTGTAGCGCGCCATGTCTGGGGTGTCAGCTATACGTGTGGGTGTATTGGCTTCTGTAGGATCATCATCTCGGTGGATGCGGGTGACGAAGTCGGCGAAGTAGTAATCATCTCTTGGGAAACTACCATTAGGTGCATTTGTTCCTGCATATGCAAATGGCTGCATATGTGTTAGATTCCAATTTCCGACATTACCATTAGGAATGTTTAATGACATTCGCATTCTATTATGACCTAATCTTGCACCATGAGAAAATTCCGATTCAAAATGTGGCCCTTCCAAACGCTGATAATCTCCAACCGAAATATTAGTTATCAGCATTTTTACTTCATCTACATCCATAATGGAAGTATATCTATTAGTAGGGTTAATATTATTTTGGTCACCAATTTCAACATGTAATTGAATTGTTTCTTCAGTTATTCCTGGATAAACAATAGCTACTCCTTCTGTTTCATCGTCTTCAAGAAAAAAATCGATACTATAATCTGGCTCATCATGGTCATATAGTTGCAAAGGATCTTTTGCCCATTGATCATTCCCAGCAGGGATATTATTTCCATTATTATTAGTTTGCGATAGTACCTCTAAATGTAAATGTGCCGGATAGCCTTGAGAGTTGCCTAATGGGACAAGCGCATCATCTACATCTACTTCAGTATTAACATTGAGGTACGCACCATACCATTTTCATCTGTAAAAGTAACTTGTCCAGGCGGAAATGGCGCTTCTGGTCCATAAGCAACGTAATTCCCATCGTCTTGAATAATGATCACCCAAGTATCGTCATTATCAACTCCATCCATATATTTCAATAAACAACCACCCGTTATTATAGTTTCATTTGTTTGGGTTTCTAAAGTTCCACCTGTAAAAACATGAACATATCGTATGTTATGTCCATTCTGCCTCCATCTGTTAACAGTGATTTTGTCCCTTGCGTCATTTGACTAAATTGACTTATTGTTCCTTCTTCCAAAGCCATTATTAAATCGCCATAATCCGTATCTCCAACAGCAGAGTTATAATCAATCCCCCCATGCCATTGATATTGATCCTACCCTAATTGGCGAGGTCCAAAATCCTCTGACACCCTTATCGTAGGCAAATCCGAAATACCACCATAAGTGTTTAAAATTTGATTAGGAGTTTCATCTGGATTATTCCAAGAACGAAACTGCGGTTGTCCTAGCAAACTACCCATGATAGTATAGCAAATAGCAATAATTACAAAAAATCTCATTTTAAAAATCAGTTTTAGTAAAAGAATAAAAAATTAACAACTCCAAGTAAGATTCATAATGATACCTTTCCCTAGCAATAAGAAGTTCCTTTTTCGAAAACTCTCTATAGTAGCGTTTACGGCTATTTAAATCAACAATATCAACTATTATTGTTTCGTGTTCCTGTTTTAAGTCAGTATAACCAAACTCGATATAACCAAATTGCGCTCTGCTCCTTGTTACTTTATAACCATCCTTTGGGATTAATTTTAACACTATTTCGCCGCTTTCTAAATCCAAAACTCTGTATTCGCCTTTAGGAGATTGATCGTAAGGATTATCTAAAAACTGGCCATATCGATAAACCAATAAGCGACGGTCGTTAGATAGTTGAGGTCCTGTCACTTGGTTGTCTTCCCTATAAATAGCCAAAATATTCCCTTGCTTACCCAGAACAACCATTTTGGATTCCCAAGCTAGTATTTTATTATTTCGAACGGGCACCAACGAAAACACAACAGAGGTAAAACCATTCATGGCCGTAACACCCCCATCATAAAATGTTAAATAACTATCAGGCTTCGCATTTTCATTGGTTAAAATTTCATTTTTAGGTGGTGCTTCATACCGTTCAAAATCAGGATACGTAAATATTAAATTATCATACTCCTTTAAGTAGGGATTCAGTTTTTTAACATTAATTTTTTTTACATTATTTTTTTTATCACCATAGAACAAAACTACCCGATCTCTAAAACTTGTTTGAGTGGTTTGCTTATTAACAATGTTAGGATAAAACTCTGAATAAGTAAAACCATCATTATATCTAGTAGTGTACCAACCCTTTCTATTTTTTTTTAGTACAATTTTTCCAAAACGATGAGACATGGAAGTATCTTTTTGAATGGAATAATATTGACTATCCCGTAAACTCCTAATCTCTGCTTCTATAGCTTTTTCCTGTCCATTAATAAAAACTCCTTTACGTATCTTATGATAGCCTTCTTTACCCCAAGCATCTTTATACTCTTTCGGATAAATTGAATCTAAACTGCTCCTTCCCTTAGGTTGAGTTGAATGTTCTATCTCCTCTTTTTCAGTAACATTATTAGTCGTGGCATTTTTTTTAATTTCTTTATCTGCGACTGATTTCACCCCACCACTTACTGGTCTTTTTGTGCTTCCGCACCCAATAAAAAGCACTAGTCCCACTCCAACAAGAAGCCTCGTTATACTGGTAAATGAAATATTATTTATCATTTCTATCGTTTTTTCTTTCTAAAAAATTACCCAACCACTGGCTTTTATTTGCAACCT
>CAMZLN010000320.1 GCA_947311465.1 uncultured Saprospiraceae bacterium | reverse complement strand
GTGCAAAGGTGCAAGGTGCAAAGGTGTAATGGTGTAAGGTGCAAGGTGCAATGGTGCATGGTGCAATGGTATTTAAAAATTGAATTCATTTAATAATAGTAACCTTGTCCCTTTGAACCTTGAGTCTTGAACCTTGAGTCTTGAACCCTTTGAACCTTGAGTCTTGAACCTTGAACCCCTTGAACCTTGAACCCCTTGAACCTTGAGCCCTTTGAACCTTGAGTCTTGAGCCCTTTGAACCTTAAACCTTATTAAAACCTTATTTAAAAAAAGTTAAATGAAATATAAAATACAAATTCTAGCCATATTGAGTATTATATTTTTTAGTTCTCAAGTCAAAAAGACGCCTAGAAGAATTAAGATAGAAGAAGAAGTTGAAAAAAGAGTACAACAATTTAGGCAATCAAAAAATGATCGCTGTGCCCAAAAAGTAATGGATCGAGCGATCGAGATAGTAGATTCTACGTTATTGATTCAGGCTAAGGTTAAGATGTCCAATGTGGTGGAACGTCCTGAAAAGCCTGAAAAGCCTGAGATTAAGAAAGCTACAGATACCGAAATTGTTGAACCAATATTTTGAGTAATCATCTTAGATTACTATAAAGAATTATTTTTCTAGTAATTCAAATAATTCTTTATTGGATTTTATTCCACAATATTTAAGTTTCATGAAATGTTTATTATTTTTCAAGTATTCTCGTAAGTCGTCAAGTGTATATAATCCATTTTGAGTACAAATATTAAATGAGCGAACACTTAAGTCACCTTGACCGTTATTGTATATTTTTTCAATTTGCATAATTATTTGTTTTTTTAGGGTTTAAATATTGTGAATTTTCGACGAGCAAGATATGAAAAGAAATCAATTCTAATTGAACTATTATTTCCATATCCGTCATGAAAGATATTGTATTCTCTTCAAAGATAGGCAATTATGGTTAACATTAATAAAATAAAACATAGTTTTCATTTATCGTAGCTAAATTTTGTATTATCGGGAAATAATTTTGTATTATAGTATAAACCAATTGTTTACATTGGTTTATTAGAAAGTTGAATTTATCAAACAAATAAACACTAAAACATATAATTCACATATATGGTTTAATGCCTTGGAAAGAAATCATATACAAAGGATTTAGATATAAAGCTCCATAGGAGAGCGATCTGTTTGTAGCACCAACGGTGCAATAAAAAAAAATAGCTTCGTAGATGCGACATGTTAGTGATTATTGCCCAATTCGTATAATAAGAGACCAATTGAATGAATCTAAATTAAATTTAAATATTCATCAATTAAAAATTTTCATTCATGGCGAAATATTGACGGAATAAATTCCATCGGACATTGGGCAACAAACTAGCTGTGTTCCAAGTCCAATGAAATTTATTTCGTTGCATCAAAAAGAAAGCGTTTTCAATGGCTATTATTGTTTCAAAATCTTCTCATAAAAAATCCCCATATCAGATTCAATTTTCAAGAAATAGACTCCTTTGGAGAAATCTTTTAAATTGAAATTCAAAGTCAATCCTTCAATTTTTTGATTTTTCAAAATTTGTCCTTGCAAGGAAATAATCGAAATATTACCTTTTAATTTCTTTTCAAATTCGATATGGATTAAATCAGAAGTAGGATTTGGTTTGATTTGAATAGAATGGTTGTCTAAATTGAAATTTGCTGTTGTAAAATCAACAATAATTGATCCTTGGTTGGTACATCCATTATCTAAATTGGTAACCACTAAGGTATATACTCCAGAGTCACAAACCGTTGGATTACTACCTATTGATACACCATATGTATCTGTCCAAATTCCTTCTGTGTTAGGTAAAGTTGTGTTGTAAGTTAAATCCACACATTCTCCATGTTTGATAGTTATTTCTTCTTGGGGAAATTCAAAGTACGGTATAGATACATCTTCAATAATAGAAAAAGAAGTAAAAGATGAACATCCATTTGACAAATTGGTAAGCATTAACGTATATAATCCTTGAGCGTCAACTTCTATACAAATGGAATCAGGATTACCTATGAAATGCCCATCGGATGTAGTCCACACGATAGCGCAAGAATCACAATTCGTAAAATTTGCACATAAAGTCACTACAGGATATGCACATGTCAAAACCAATCTTTCTGGGTCTATGGAAATGTTATTTGGATTACCCGTATTATTTGCGACGGAGTAAGTTTCATGAGTAGTACATCCTACACTATCAATGATTTCGACTTCATATTCCCCAAACGAAGTGATTATCGCACAGGATGAATCGCCAATAATTGATCCCCCTGCATTGGTCCAAGAAAAAGAATAAGGTGGAGTCCCATTGATTACGGTTGGACAAATAATTACAGAATCATTGCTACAATTCAACTCATCTATTGGGTTGATAAAAGAAGAAAATGGGGTTTGGTCTGGAAGGGCAAACGTTTTCATAAATACACAGCCTTCACTATCGGTAATGGTTACTGGCAATGAATCCGTTAATGTTGATAATAGGGGATAATCTATTGTATAAGGACCTTTTGCACCATTGATTTCAAAAAAGACATTTGTTACTTTATTTGTGCATTTTTGTTGTTTGAATGAAGGTGTAACCTTTATGACACGCTTTCCTACCATGAAATTTTCAATATCGCTACAACCTTTTGCATTGGTTACTACTAAAGAATAACTTCCTGTGTCTGAGACGAAGACACTAGATTGGGTGGATGAAAAATTGTTGGGACCTGCCCAATCATATTGAACCCCCTCGATATTTCCATAAACTTGCGATGTTAATTCTAAACTATCTTGGCAGTAAGGAATCATTAAGTTTGGAAAATAACCTATATGAATACTAGAAATTTGGGTAGTATCCAATGTGATTGATACATGTTCTGTACAACCATAGACATCTGCGACATCAAGATCCCAGGTGCCAATATCATATATATCTAAACAGCGTCCAGAAAATCCATTGGACCAACTATACTGATAAAATCCATTTTGTTCAATACTTCCTACTTCACCACAAATAGTACTTTCTCCACAGCCACTATTATACAATTGAATACTTGCATCGAAAGGTTTTGGTTTGAAAATTTCAAAATGTACAGAATCCGAACAACCCAAGCTATCTGTTACTAAAATGTAATATTCTCCAACAACGAGCGAATCTTTATTGTTAAAGCTTGTATAGATTTCATACGGTGGTACACCTTTTCTTATTTTATAAAAGACTGCCCCTAAACTATCTCCTCTACATATATTTTGGGGACTGACAGAAATAGAAAGATCACATGAATCTAGTGGGTTAGCAAAAGCAAAATTCATACTTAAAGAAAGAAATGCAACGAAAAGTAAATAAAATTTAGACATAGGATTTGTTTTAGGAATTGTGATTAAAAGAAACAGTGAAGAATCTATATTTATTATTTCACAGTTCCTTAAAGAGATTATTTAAAAAAAAGGGTTAAATTTGTATGAAATTTCCGCCTTCTATTACAATACACGTACAAAGTCAGTGAAAGGTTGGGATAAAGTCAAATTTTAACACATTCAAATCATTTCTTATGCGATACGATCCAATCAATCCAGAATTATTCATTACCAATCGAAAGCGATTTATCTTATCTATGGAACCCAATTCTATGTTGATTTGCAACTCGAATGATGAAATGCCGAGAAATGGAGATCAGTGCTTTCCTTTTCGACAAAATTCTGATATGTTTGGATTATGTGGATTGGATCAAGAAGAAACCGTTTTGGTGTTGTATCCTGATTGTGTGAAATATGAGATGCGTGAGATTGCATTTATCAAAAAGACGAACAAACATATTGCGATATGGGAAGGTCATAAATATTCTAAAAAAGAAGCGAGTGAAGTTTCTGGGATAAAAAATATCTATTGGTTGGATGAAATGGATAAGATTTTGACAGAATTGATACATTTGTGTGACCATATTTATATCAATTCTAATGAAAATGATAGTTATCGTTCAGAAGTAGAGACACGGGATTTGCGTTTTGCAAAATATATGCGAAATAAATATCCAATGCATTCCTTTAAAAGAGCACAGCCTATATTCAAGCAAATGGCGATGTTTAAAAATAAGTATGAAGTGGAATTGATGCAACATGCTTGTAATATCACAGAAAAAGCATTTCGTAGGGTATTAAAATTTGTAAAACCAGGCATCAGAGAATATGATATCGAAGCGGAGGTTTCACATGAATTTACCATCAATCAAGCCAATGGACATGCCTACGCACCCATCATCGCTTCAGGAAAAAATGCTTGTGTTTTACATTATGGTGAGAACAATGACATTTGCAAGCCTGGTGATGTGATTTTATTTGATTTCGGTGCTGAATATGCAAATTATGCAGCGGATTTATCAAGGTGCATTCCTGTAAGTGGTAAATTTACAGAAAGACAAAAAGATGTTTATAATGCGGTACTACGAGTGATGAAAAAGGCTATTACGATGATGGTTCCAGGTACTTTATTGAATGAATACAACGATGCGGTGGGACGTATCATGGAGAAAGAGTTAATCGGATTGGGATTGATCACGGAAGAAGATGTAAAAAATGAAAATCCAAAAATGCCTGCCTATAAAAAATATTTTATGCATGGAACATCTCATCATTTAGGACTCGATGTGCATGATTTATCCAATAGAAATGTGCCTTTTCAAGCGGGAATGATTTTGACTTGCGAGCCAGGAATTTATATTCCAGAAGAAGATTTGGGGATTCGCTTGGAAGATGATATTTTGATTACGGACAATGGTCCTGTGAATTTGATGGCGAATATTCCGATTGAGGTGGAGGATGTTGAGGGGGTGATGGGAAGGTAGGCTTCAGGACGGCAAGACTTCAGGACTTCAGGACGGCAGGACTTCAAGAAATCAAGAATTAAAGACATAAAAAATTAAAGAAATAAGGAAATAAATTAATAAAGAGTGAAGGAGATGAGAAGATAAGGGGGTAGGGAAAGAGGGAAT
>CAMZLN010000319.1 GCA_947311465.1 uncultured Saprospiraceae bacterium | reverse complement strand
TTTGAAACTCGTCCTCCACACAACCTTTTCCTTCCTTTGGATCAACCGTAATTTCCATCACTTTCAGAATTGGAACATCAATCATATCCGTTACCTTACAAGCACCATTTGTTACTTCCCAATATAGATTTCTTTTGGTCTCCATATGTGAAGCCTGACGATGGAACACCAGATAGTTTATACAATTTGGTGTGGACAGCACATGATGCAAAAGTTTATACTTATACAAGGGAAGTAACAAATGGTGCTTGTAAGGTAACGGATATGATTGATGTTCCAATTCTGAAAGTGATGGAAATTACGGTTGATCCAAAGGAAGGAAAAGGTTGTGTGGAGGACGAGTTTCAAATCCAAGTTACTGCGGTGGATAAAGATACAAAAGAAGTATTGGTTGGTGCGGAATATGAATGGAAGCCTGAAGGCGCTGATTTTTCATGTGTTGATTGTGATAATCCTATAGCAACTTTAACGGGGAATGGGTTTTCTAAGTTAAAAATCACTCTAGATGAATATTGTCCTGGAGAAGGCGGATTTGCAGCAATTCTAGATGCAGAACCTGTTCCTGTTGATATAAAAAGTGGCAATCCTCCATGCGCTAATGGGATTACGAACGTATATGTTGAATCGCCTGATATGGATGTAACGTACACTTGGTCTGTTACTAATGGAGAAATTATTGGTTGTACTGATTGTAATCAAACGGAAATTAGAATAGGGAATGGTCCTACAACTGTATCAATTACAGCTTCGTCTGACAGTTATTGTGTGGATGGAATGGCTTCTCTTGTTATTATTCCAAATGAGGGAATGTTGAAAGTCGTTATTGATTCGGTTTCAGCGGTTTGTGCTGGTGGGATTGCAAATGTTAGTGTTAAAGAACCTATAGATGGTATTGAATATATTTGGACCGTTACCAACGGGGAATTGACAGGGTGTTCTTCTTGTATTGAAACTCAGGTTCGAACTAGTACAAGCGAAATTACAACGGTGACTGTTAAAGCTACATCTACAAGTTGTGAAGAAGGGACTGCTTCTGTAAACGTTCCAATTGCAGCGTCTTTGGATTTACTTCCAAAAGTATTTACACCAAATTCTGATAATACAAATGATTTCTTTACATTTTATGATAAGAATGTCTCGGAATTTATAATGCCAGTAGATCAAATTGTTAGCTTCCAAATATTCAATCGTTGGGGAACAAAGGTCTATGATAACGATACTCCTGAAAAAGGTTGGGATGGGAAAATCAATGGAAAAGATGCTTCGCAAGATGTATATTTATATCAAGTAGAGCTAGGAGATAATTTTTGTAATCAAAAACTAGTTGGAGACGTTACCTTGTTAAGATAATTCAATGAAAAAATGGTTTTTATTGGTCTTTTTATTTCATTTTATAAATGAAGGGAAAGCCCAAACGGATACAACGCTACTTCTTTTACCCGTTTCAGTAACAAGTACTCAAATTCAACATTTTGAGAAGGGGAGGAGTATCAATGAGTTCGATTCTTTAAAATTATGCCAATATTCGGGGCAGTCCTTAGGAGATATCTTGTCTAACGAGACAGGGGTTTTTATCAAAGAACGTAGCCCTGGTAATCTTAGTACGCCTTCTATTCGGGGTACGGGTTTTGGGCATGTTGCTATTTTATGGAATGGATTCGCTGTGCAAAGTCCAATGAATGGGGGCATTGATTTTTCGATTTTCTCTACGGATGCTTATAATAAAATTTCGTTGATAAAAGGTGGGAATAGTGCCATTTATGGCTCTGGAGCGATTGGTGGAACTATCAGTTTGGAAAATAATTTAAAACTCAATCAGGGGTGGAAAGGGCAATTTCTTACCAATGTCAATTCTAATAAAAATTTAGGTTTTCATGGAAATGCGACCTTTTCTACTGATATTTTGGCTTTTAATATTAATCTTAATTATCAAAATAATCGAAATGAATATTCTTTTGGGAAAAAGAAAACAACTCAAAAAAATGCCCATCATTTATTAGAGTCGCAAGGTTTTAATTTTTTACTGAAACTCAAAAAGAATCAATTTTTGAAGTTTTGGACTTATTTTGATAATATAAATCGAGATATTTCCCCTTCGAGAACGGCGGCTTATAATGATGAAAAAATGAAAACTAAATCTGCTAAAATTGGCGCAGAATGGGCTTTGTTGAATTCAAAATCTAAGCAAACCATCCGAATTGGATATTTTCGGGATAGCTTAAATTTCTCTTCGCAATCTATTTATTCACAAAATAGAACGGATGTTGTGATTGGTCAATTTTTATCAAAACACTATTTTAAGAATAATTTAAAATGGGAATGGGGATTTCAAGAAGAATATGCATTGGCTCGTGGAAACAATATTATTAAAGCATCTAGAAATCAATTGGCTGCTTTTTCCAATTTGGCGTATGATTGGAATCAATGGAGTGCTTCTTTTTCGGTAAGAGAAGCTTTCTTAGATGATAAAATCGTTCCTTTTACCTTTACTTTGGGAACGCAATATTCGTTCAATGATTTTTTAAATCTGAAAGGGAATATTTCTAAGAATTTTCGTGCACCTACTTTAAATGATCTTTATTGGCCCGCCTTAGGAAATGCAAATTTAAAATCTGAAAATGGATGGAGTGGAGAAATAGGCTTTGATTATAGATATATGAATTTTCTTTTTTCTAGTACTTATTTTCATATTAGTGGAACTGATTGGATCATTTGGAGTCCAAATAATATTGGTTTATGGACACCAGATAATAATCTAAAAGTGGTTTCCAATGGTCTAGAAAGTGGATTGAGTTATCAAAAACAATTCAATGATTGGCAACTCAAACTATCATCATCTTTGACATTAACAAAGTCAGTTTTAAAAGATAATTATTCAACAAAGGGAGATACAGATATTGGTAAGCAATTGATTTATGTTCCGAAAATAAGAGCTTTAGGAAATCTAGAGATCTCTTATTGGAAATTAAAATTGAATTATCAACATCGTTTTACTTCTAGTGTCAGAACTACGCAACGTCAATTGCCTGGCTATTCTATTGGAAATGTAGCTTTGAATTATCAACCTTATATTTTGAAAAAGAGATTATCAGTAAAATTAGAAGTTGAAAATATTTGGAATCAAGATTATGAAGTGGTTTCTTATTATCCGATGCCATTGAGGTATTTTACGATTGGTGTAGGACTTTTCTTTTAATGGGTTGTCTGGCATTTCAAATTTATTTGAAAAAGAAAGAGCCAAACACGAAAACCCATCTGGAAGACCAAATGGGTTTTAATATCTTTATTAAGACAATATTTTTCTACTGAGAAAGCAATTGAGTACCTCCAACATTTGATCCTACCAATAAAGTAGTCACTATGCAAAGAATAAAAAGAGCCGCAGCTAAGTACCACGTAACTTTTTCAATAAATTCTGTTGATTTTGCTGCACCAAACATCTGGTTTGCTGCTCCACCACCAAAAGTGCTATCAACTCCACCACCTTTTGGGTTCTGAATTAATATTGCTAAAATGAGCAAAACACTTATCAATGCAATCATCACTGTCATCAATGTTACCATTGTCTATTATTTTTTATTTGTAATTAAATCTTCAAGATTTTTGATCTTCTCCGCAAAGAAACCACTTTTTTCTGGAAAAATCAAGCTTAATTGCTCATACATTTTTTTTGAACGCTTAAAATAGCCTTGTTTTTCTAAAATCTTGGCCAATGTTTCGGAAACGATACTATCACTTTTCTCTAAACTTCGTTTTGCAGTCTTTGGAATCGGTTTTGATTTTGCCTTTGGTTTCTTTGGAGTAGCAGTAATTTTTAGTTTACTTTTAATCACAGCGAGTTCTGCTTCTAAGACTTTCATTTTTTGTAATAGCATCTCTTCCTCACTTAATTCTTGCTCTTGCTCTTTTACCATTTCCTCTTGTTCTTTATCCGTTACGACTTCTTTTTTTTCTTCTACTATTTTTATTTTTTCAATGTTTTTAGGGGATTCTTCTTTGGGGACATCTATAATTTTTGTTTCTTCTACTATTTCTACTTCTTTCGAAGTTTCCAATTCATCTATACTAGAAATATGATTCCATTCTACGGTATTTGAAGGCTGTTTTTCTTCTTCTTGTAAGTTGGTCTCAGTTGGGACAGATATGGATTCAATACCCTTTTCAAGTTTTGTCAAAGAAGGAAATTCAATAATCTCTTCTTCTATCTCTTCGGAATCATCAAAAATTATAGTTTGATCATCTGAAATGGCATTTCCTGTAGCTTCGGGTAATTCAAATTTATGTTGCCCGTTTTTTAAAACAAGTTTTCTTAAAAAAGAACGATCAATACTGTAGGTTGCCGCCAATTCTTCTTGTTTTTTAAACAATTTCTCATCAGTCCATTGCTTTTTAAAAGTGGATAATAATACCAAATTTTGACAATAAGGATATTTCATCGAAAGGTCTTGCAATTCTTGTTCTGGGAACAAAAAAAGCTCATTTGGATTTTCGATGAGTTGAAGTAGCTTCTTCGATGTCATATTATAAAAAACGGTTGAAAGACAAAAATAGGAAAATAATTTGGGAAACAGTCAATCTTCCAAATAATTACATGTAAAAATAAACTAATTTAACTTTTTATCCGTTATTACTCTCATGAAGAAAATCGTCTATATTTCTATTCTATTATTGAGTGCATCCTTTCTACATGCTCAATCTTATAAAACTGCGTTTGGAGTAAGAGTTGGAACCGAATTTGGTTTCACCGTACAGCAAAAGGTATTAAAAAGAACTACTATTGAAGGAATATTGCATTCTAGTTTCAGAAGAGAAGAGTTCCAATTGTCTGTCATCGCAGAAAGACATTTTCCTTTGGTTTCTAAAAGATTAAATGTTTATTCTGGAGTAGGATTGCATAAGTCTTGGCGTTATGATAGCGATTCTACATCTGTAAATCCTGCTGGATTGACAGCAATTATCGGAGCAGAAATATCTCTTGGAAAATTCAATCTTTCTTATGATTTTAAACCTGTAATCAATTTCAAAGGTAAACCTGTTTTTGATGCGCAAACGGGTATTTCGCTGCGATATATCATCATTCGTGATAGTTGGATAAAAAAAATGAAAAAGAAATTGCCGAAATTTAAGTAGTTGATAAAAAAACCAACACCTACCGAAGATTTCGATTTATTTGGCTTGATTGCAGATTGTGAAAATAAAATCTACTTAAATAAGTTTTTCTTTTTTTAGAATCGAAATTATTTCATTTGTAGAAAGTTCAGTTTGTAAAGAAAGAAATTCAACGGTTGCTCCATTTTGAAAACCTTTTGTGATGACTTTGATTTGAGTTTCAATCTTTCCTTCGACCTTCCCTTCTTCAATTAATTGGTCATATGTACTCATAACGTTCTTTTTTATTTTCGGTGACAAATATACTATTTTTTCAATAATATTATATTTGTTGATTTCAATCAACTGTAAATAGTAAACAGTTAGTGCAGTAAATAAGTTCCTTTCATCATCAGGGTCGAGTCCATTGAAAATATTTACTATTTTTTTAATTAAGATATTTGGGTTGCGACTATATTTTTGTGTCAGTAATGCCGACGATAGAAAAAGATTAGATAGCTGTTGTATAAATTCATCAGAGTATCGAAATAAGTCTACAAAAATGATTTCATAAAAAGGAATAAATTGTCGATAGTTATTTTTAGATTGGTTAAATAATGAATCCAATGAAAATTGACTCCATTCTTTATTTCCATGATAAAATAATATTGGGATAATCGCAGATATTTTTGTGTGATTTTTTAAATTTGCTTCATATCCTAATACTAGATACTTAAGTATTTGGATAGCAACATTTTTATCAATTACACTTTTATGTTCTAGTAGAATGGTGATTTGGATTTGTTCATTTTTAGATTGATTTTCTTTACATTGAAATACAATATCAGAAAATGATTCGTCTAGTTGTTCATTGATATAACTGGTATTGGTCAATGTTAAGGAACCCAAATCTAGCCTATTCAATATTTCTATGGGAATGAATGTTTCAAAAAAAGCTATAGCAATATTCTTATCTGCCATGATTATTTTGAAAAACTTATCGTGTATGTTTTTTATTCGCATTTCTCATTTTATTTTGATGCTGCAAATATGAGATAGAAAAAAAGTATTTATCCTTTATTAAACGTTTATAAACGGCTATAAACGTTTTAAACGTTTAATTTCGGCTATTTTTAGAGTTAACTTGTTGTAAATCAACTTGAATGTACAAAACAATAATTGATCTCAATCTATTTGTTGTTTTTACCAAAATTAAGATTAAAGAAAAAATTATAGTGGTTGGGTATAAAAAAACAGGAGCAACTTACTTCAATAAAGTCACATCTCCCCAAATAACATCAGATGTATCATTGAAAAATAAAACCTTTATTTTGTAATAATAAACTCCTTGATCCATTTTAATATCACTGGAAGAATATCCATTCCATCCAAGCGAGATGTCATTTGCATCAAAATTATTCTTTTCGAAAATCAATAGTTGGTCTCGATCAAATATTTGCAAAGAGATGATTTTTCTTATCCCTTTCCCAAAAACACAAAAAGAATCATTGATATGGTCATCATTTGGTGTAAACACATTAGGGATGTATCAAAAGTCTGTGCATTCGATGAAAATGACAGTAAACTAATGAAAATGACGAATAATATTAACGATTTTGTCTGGATATAAAAGCATTATATGAAAAACAATAACAATGTAGATTTTATTTTCTATTTTTCAAAATTTATAATGTTAAAATTGTAGAACTCTTTTTGAAACCTATTTGAAATTATCGTAGTAATGTCAAATCTCCTTTGAAAATTTCATGGCGTCCATTAAGTAATTCAACTTCGATGACATACCCAAAAACAGCATTGTTCATGGGTTTATTATCAAAAGTTCCATCCCAACCATTTGAAATATCATTGGGCAAGAAATTGCCATTTGTAAAGACCAATTCACCCCAACGATCATAGATGTTCATCGACAAAATTTGTTTAACACCTTCGTCTGCCAAGATATAAAAAATATCATTCGTTCCATCACCATTGGGGGTAAAAGCATTTGGAATATAAATGTCATAAATTGATTTCACAAAAATAGTCAACATCTCCGTAGCAGTACATCCATTCTCATCGATTATTGTTAGTGAATATGTCGTCGTTTCAGTAGGCTGGACAATGATTTTTTTACAATCAGTACAGTCTATACTATCATTGGGAGACCAATTATATTCTATCAATTGCCCATCGGAGTTCGAAATGATATGTACGGTATCTCCGAGCAGTATTTCTCTATCGTCTGGTAATGTTAAGGATGGAGAGCGTTTAATTGCTACATTTATTGTATCAACAGAATAACAATTTGAGCTATTTTTCGCCAATAAAATATATTGAGTAGTAGTATCAGGAGTAGCAATGACTGTTTCGCAATCTGTACATGATAAAGTTGTTGGTGGTGTCCATTCAAATTCTGTAAATCCGTTTGAAGATAAATGAATTGACCCACCTTGGCAAATCGTAGTATCTTTTCCAATATTAAGTTTGGTTTCTTCTGCTATGGTAATCGAAATAGTATCTTTTTGAATTTGTCCACATGAATCAGTGACTTCTACCCAATAAATTCCAGATCCAAAAGCGGTTGCATATTGCTCGGTAGAAAAATCCCACCATCGGTAGGATTGAAAGCCTAACCCCGCATCTAAAACAATAGTTCCATTATCGCAAATGGTTGAATCAGGTCCTAAATTCAAAATAGGCGGTATATAGCAACAGCAACTGTCTTGAATATCAGGATCATCACAATCTATTAATCCATCATTATCATCATCTATTTCATTGCCACATATTTCAGTACAATCGCTGAAATCGGAGAAGTCAAATGGAGCCATCGGTTGATAATTCGTTTCCCCAAGGACAATTGCACTATCGTATTGAATATTAAATTCTGCTGAACCAAGGGAATACACTAAATTGGTATCGGCACAAAAAAGAATGGTATCTGGACATGAATTTATTTGAAATGTTTTCAAAATATTCCCATCATAAATGATTTCTAAATTATATTCTGGACATAGATGGTCACAAAATTCTCCATCAACTATGATTTCGACTTCTTGGTATTGCGTTGAAAGATAGTTGTAACCATCTATTTGGTCGGGCATATAAATGATATCTCCTTGTGTTAGAATATTGGGCTCTTCTGGTGTTGATAAATCTATATTAGATGGCACTAAGTTTTGTGGAAGAATATCATTTGGATTTGGAATTACATATAAAAGGCTATCATTGGTTTTTGTGAAATATAAATTTCCGTCAAAGGAAGATTGAATTTTGCTTATAGGTGTCCATATTCCTTTGCAATTTGTTAGCTTACAACCTAGTCCAGTTGAAGGATTATAGTCTTCTGCAGTTTGAATTTGCATTCTTACTTTCATTGGATTAGATTCCAAATCAATTTGGGCAAGATAGGTTAAATAACTGTATTTACTTGGATCTCGCGCATACCCTCCATTTAAAACATATAAAAATCTTCCATTGGGACTGAACTCAAGACTCCCTAGTCTTTTTTCAAAATTGGTTAAAAACTGTAAATCTAAATTATTATTTTGAGCAATATTTTTTATAGAAGCGGATGATGGTAAGATACTTGAATGATCATTTGAAGTGCCATCTGCTACTAAGATTAAATCTCCTCCTTTAATTACGGAAGCACTATTTGCTGTAAAGTCTTGTGTGTCAAAAATAATAAAATCGGGTAGGTTTGATTTACTATTGCGGCAGGTGACTACGATTTTATCTTCGATTGGACTAAGTTCAATGGGGGAATTAGCAGTTGTAAAAGTTCCCCAAGAAGAAAATATATCCCCAGAATTATCTAGAAAGGAAATTCCGTTTTCGGTAATAAGCCATCGGTCAAGTGATATCTTATTTACATTTTTTACTCTTCGACAAGCATACAAAAAGTGCTGATGGTTATTTTCAAAGGCTGTTCTTGAAACAGCTCTTCCTATGGTGTATTTGTGTTGAGAATTATCTGCTTTTAATACTACATCTCTTTCTAATACTTGTAGATTATATTCACTGTTTAGTCTTACTCTTGAATACAATAACCGTTGAGGATTATATCCTGCAAAATTTAGAGGCTGTCCAATATCCGTACTCCATTCTGAGTATATTATAAACCATTCATTATTATGATTTGGAACTTTTATAACTTGAAGTTCTTGTCCTCCTCTCACTGCATTTAATCCTGGATTTGCCAAAAGTTCTGTGCCATCAGGAGCGTAAATATTTAGGTGATTTGATTCGCTGCTTCCAGTTTGAATGGCATAAAAAACTATTTGCCCACACCCATTAATGGCAACTCCTGTTTGACCAAGAGTTGTTCCGTTTTCGTTTATCGTATTAAAATTTGGAATTGGATTCTGCCAATCTATACTTTGGATTATTTTTGAAGATCTTAATGTAACTGCCCAGACAGGAAGCCCTGTTTGTGCTAATCCAGAATTTGAAACCGTAATAATAGTTAAAGCGGATGTATCAAAACAAATACCATCTGAAGCAACCAACTGAACATCATAATTTCCCAATGTTGAAAATGTTTTATTGAAATTAAAATCTGTACTTACAACAACACCATCCAATAGCCATTGAAATTGATTTGCGTTTTCAGAAATATTATTGAAATGTACAATATCTCCAGGACTAATATTTGTGCTGCTAGATTGAAAGGATACTTCTACAGGACATTGCACTCGAATGGTCACTTCAAATGTGTCAATACAATAAATATCATCCTTTTTTGCCGTTAAAGTTATTACATAACTCCCCTCGGTTGTAAAATTATAGGAAGCATTGGTTTGCTCAGAAAATATAACTCCATCAATTTTCCATTCATATTCGGTTGCACCAGTAGATGTATTAATGAAATTTATAGTTGATCTAGCATTTACCGTAGTATTATTTACGTTGAAATCAGCTATAATTGTAGTAGGACATGGAATATTACAGGCAATTGAATTAAGTAAACTAACCCTTTCATTTTCAATGGTAAAATGCATTCTTTCACGTTGCCCTATTGTAAACATCGAATAGCAACTAGGATCTCCGTAATCCATATAATTTATATACATATCATTTTGGTCCGTAGTGAAGGGATTATTTGAATCAGATGGATTTACATCTGTATCACAACTATTGACGGAATTTCCACATTCGACTCTTGCTATTGATTGATCTGGGGGGGTATCACAAACACGATCACCGTCAGTTAGGCAATCATCATTTTTGCATTGCCCTTGAAAAGTGTGAAAAAGTCCTAGATAATGACCCATTTCATGCACAAGTACACTTGAATTGATGTGTGATGTACCTGTATATCCAGCTTCAACCACAATCCCATCTTCTGGCATACCATGGGATGTTGGAAACCTTGCATATCCTACCACATCACACCCTACTGAAGTGCTACACATTTTTTTAACTATCCATATATTTATATAATCCCTTGGATTCCATTGAATTAGATTTTTTAAATCTAGGTCTTGGGTTTCTATGATCATTTTGGTAAGATATGAATTTATGCGATTGATTCCAGATGTTGGTTCCCTCAATGGAGTTTGTTTGGCAAGACAAAATTGAATCTGCATGTCAGCACCCGTTGTAGGGTCATAATATCCTTTATTTGCGAAAGCATCATTTAGATCTTGTAAATTTTGCAACACTTGTTCATCAGGTATGTTCTCTGTGCCATTTTGATGAATGATATGAAATACAACAGGTAATAAATAGGGTGGGGCTGAATTTCTTTTTCTATTTTTCTTTTTTGAAAAATCTTGTTGATATTTTTTTTCAAATGTATTTTGAGCTCTCATTTCTTTAATACTGAGATTGTTTTGAAAGGAAGCAAAACCACAGTATTGATTTGTATTTTGAGCATCTAGATGTCCAAAGTTTAGGAAGATAAAAGTGCAAACAACTTTTATTAAAGTATATTTTTTCCAATTCATCGCAATTCGTTTTGTTAGGTGTCTAAACTAAAGATGACCTAAGTATCGAATATGCTGCTTGTCTTATGTATTATTACTGATGATTCAGGTTGCCCTTTTTAAGTGCGTGATAAAGTGTGGGAATAACGGATAATGCGGCTTTCCTGTTTAATGTGTGATGAAAAACATTACCCTGCCAATATTTTCGACATCACAAAGTATCTCGGATCATCTGTATCATCTACTATAATATCATTAAATTTAGGAGATGCTTTTCTAAGCAAAACTTTACAATCAGCACTTAGATGTCTTAATTTTACTTTTTTCCCAACGGCTTCATATTTATTCACCAAATTCATCAAGGCTTCTAAGGCAGAATGATCTGAAATTCTTGATTCAATAAAATCGATACAGACTTCATTGGGATCATTGGCTATATCAAATTTCTGATTAAAAGTTTGAATACTTCCAAAGAATAAGGGACCATATATTTCATACAATTTTTTACCGTCCTTTTCTGTTCTTCTTGCTCTAATCATTCTCGCATTTGACCAAGAAAAGACAAGCGCACTGATGATTACTCCAGAAATTACTGCAATTGCTAAATCAAATTTTACAGTCATTGCAGATACAAGTATCAATATAAAGGCATCAGTACGTGGTATTTTATTTAATATTCTAAAACTAGACCATGCAAAAGTACCTATTACTACCATGAACATTACTCCAACTAAGGCTGCAATAGGAACTTGTTCTATCAATCCTGAAGCAAATAATATGAAGAAAAGCAATGTAACCGCAGCTACTATTCCAGATAATCGCGTTCTACCACCTGATTTGATGTTGATCAACGATTGTCCGATCATTGCACAACCACCCATTCCTCCAAATAGACCTGTAACGATATTTGCGCCACCTTGTGCAATACATTCTTTATTTGATCGACCTCTTGTATTTGTAATTTCATCAATAAGATTCAAAGTCATTAAGGATTCAATCAATCCAATTGCGGCCAATATCAACGCATAAGGAAAGATAAATTTAATAGTTTCCCAATTGAATGGAATCTTATTGAAAATATCATATTGAAAGCTAGGTAATCCGCCTTTCAATCCTTCTCCACCACCACTTTGTATAAATGAACCTACCGTCGCTACGTCTAATTTTCCGAAAATGGCAATCATCGAAACTACTACAATTGCAACCAAGGCATCTGGAATTTTTGGTGCTATTTTGGGTAAGCCCCACATAATAAACATTGTCAAAAGCACAAGTCCTAGCATCAACAATAGTTGCTTTGTAGGTAAAAATTTACTTACTGTACCTTTTTTATGAATTGCATAGATTCCTGAATCGTCAATATTAAAGGTAACGACTTTTGTGTTTTTATCAAAAATTTGACCATCAGCAATCGCAAATTGTGGTGAACTAGTTTGAATATTAACCAATTCATTGTTTTGCATCTTATAAATGGGTATCCCTGAATTTACATCTTTTACAATATTTCCTTCAATGGAGTATTTTTTAATAGTTGATTCCGTTTTTATTTTATTATTACCAAAAACATCTTTTACATTTTCCTTAAACATCCCTACTTGAGATAGAAAAATAACAATCGCTAGACCGTTGACAAATCCCATCATTACTGGGTGTGGAATCAATCTTACAAATTTCCCTAAACGGAAAAACCCTGCCGCCATTTGAATGAAGCCCATCAAAATCACAGTAGCAAATAAATAATATAGTCCTAAATTTTCACTTGCAGGACCCATATCATTTCCTTTTGCGACCAATGAAACCATCACTACTGCCAACGCACCTGTTGCCCCTGATATCATTCCGGGTCTGCCCCCAAAAATAGAAGTAATCAGCCCAATCATGAAGGCAGCATATAATCCAACCAAGGGATCTACTCCTGCAACAAAAGCAAATGCTACTGCTTCAGGCACCAATGCTAATGCAACTGTCAATCCTGATAATACGTCATTCCTGACATTGGTCATTCTTTTTCTAATAAACTCCATGCTCGATTTTTAAAATAAGCGGCAAAAGTACAATAATTTTTAATACTATGCATCAAAGTATAAAAGAAGAAAGGCTTTCTTTTTTAGGATGTGCCCAAAATCCCATAGGAATTGTATAGAAATAAATGCTTAAAATCTGAGTTTTTTTTATTAACCCATAATTTGAGCCTTCCAAACTTACCGCTCCACCTTCACCCGAACCCCCTCCGAATGACTACTAAACTCAGGTGCATACATACTCTGAATCGTCGTAATTCCATTTGAAAAATCTCCAAAATGAATCACACGAACGGGATATTCAAACACATAAGTGCCTTTGGGTAAATAATCAAAAAAGAAATTCGTAGCAACATCACCTGTACTTTCATAATAACCCAATCCATCTTGCCATTTGTACTGGCTCAAAACATTGATAGGTTCAAAACCACTGGCTCTCATATCTTTCATGTGTGCATATTCCATGGTGCGATCAACTCGCAATTCAATTCTAATTTTTAATTTATCGCCAGGAACCAATTTTGTACCATCTTTTACTTCCGTTAATTTTGGTCCAGTAGGGGAATTCACTTCTTTGAATATCTGCTTTTTCAATTTCAAAGGTGTATCTTCAAAGAAAGTAATCTTGTCTAAATCTTCAAAATATTGCCAGTAAACAGCTCCCCATGTCACCACGTTATTGGGATTGTCAACTGTAATTTTTGCCATATCTTTACTCACTTTTTCTTTATCCCATGACACTTTGAAGTATCCCGTGCCTGCTTCTGCATGGGCTTGTGCATCTTTTATTTCTTGGTCATGACTTCCATTTCCAAGTGAAATATTTACTGGAGTGTCGTCCAATAACCAGTTGTCTCCTGAATTCAAAAGTACATAAACTGCGGCTGCGGTCGCTTTGGTTGTCTTCCATCGATTGGTTTGTTTGTTTTTCAATAACCAAACTTTCAAATCGTCCACGGCTTGTGCATCTTTTGCTACTTCATCAAATACTTCAATCATCAAGGCATGCGTTTCAATGGGCAATTGATACCACCAATATCCTGTACCATATTTCCAGTACATACCCATTTCATCGCTGTTTAATGAGGTTTCCTTCAAGGACGCAACTATTTTATTAGGAGTTTCAGCTTTATCAAACCGTTTTAGACTTAAAGCCAACATCCCTTGCATGTATTGAGATTTATTGGTCCAAAATTCATCAGCCTGTCCTAAATAATATTGTGCCACTTTTCGAGTTTTCGTACTCAATTTAATATCCTTGAAAAAAGATCTTGCATATAAATAGTGTATAGCCATATATCCCAAGTGGTCATCTTCCCATTTTGTATGTCCTTTTTTGACTTGTTTTGCCAATTCATCATAATGTTCTACTATTCTATTATCAATGAATTTGACTGCCTTTTGTAATACAGCACTCTGACTTGAATTCATGTCAAAAGCGCCTAGATTTTTTAAATGACCAAATCCTTCCACTAGGTACTGTGTTATATACCAACTGTCTCTATCACCAGGAAACCAACTGAATCCACCATTGGATAATTGTCTTTCTTGCATTTGTTTGAACGCATTATCCAATTCATTTGTCATTCGATTCAAATCAAAAAGCAAACCGATATTTTTCTTTTGTACTTCTTCGTCTTGCGCATCCAATACCCATGGAGTTTCCTCTAAAAGTGCAGATTTTAATTCCTGATTTTTAGATAAATTACTCAACATGGCATCGGTATTTTTCCATTGTTTAAATACTCTTTGAATCTTAGGATGTTGCTTGGAAAGACTTGATCCCAAGCTATTGGCAAAAAACCGATTGAAAATTTGTTCTGTACATTGATGCGGATATTCCATCATGTATGGCATAGCTTGTACCGCATACCAGGCAGGATTGGAAGTGAATTCCAAGGTATATTTGTGATTTTCTAAGGTGGTGGAATGATTTTCGGACAATCTTGTAAAATCAAAAGTTCGTTTTGACTTTCCACGTACTGGCAAAGGCATTGTTTCTGTCACCATCATACGATTGGTCAATACGGGCAATGAACTTTCTTCTCCATCTGAATGATTTCCAGCTACCGCAATGACTCGATGGGTTATCGCCATCACTTTTCCTTTGGGAATGGTCAATTTCCATGATAAAGGGGCTGATTGACCTGCATTGGCGGTAAAATTTAGAGATCCTTTAGTATTGTCTAGCAAGTGATCGACAGATTTCATGGATATTGCATCAAACAATTCTAGTTTTGCTGTTCCATTCATCACCTTTTCAGTCAAATTACTCACTTTGGCGGTAAACTCAATTTTATCACCTTCTCTAAAAAATCTAGGTGGATTGGGAACAATCATTAGGTCTTTTTGAGTGACGACTGTATTGGTGGTTGTTCCTATTTTCAAGTTCTTGGTATGTGCCAATCCCATGAATTTCCATTTGGTCAATGCTTCATTCATTGTAAATTTAATAATGACATTGCCTTCTGAATCTGTTTTTAGATTTGGGAAAAAGAAAACGGTTTCTTTGAGATTTGTTCTAACTTTTACGGGTTTATCTGTATCCTTTTCATTGTCTTTTTTAGTTTCGGCGTTAGAGTCAATTTCTTTGTCGCTTCTTTCAATTAGAGCACTGTCCATTCCTTCTTGCTCTTCTAATTCCATGGGTGCAGCACTTTCCATTACTACTGGTTCTGGCTTCATCGGAGCAGATAGGCTCATTTCTATGTTATTGGATTTTTTAAAAATCCCTCTAGAGTATTGTGAATAAAATCGCATTCCAAACCAATTTAAATGCCGATATAGACGGTTTCCTACGTTAATATATGGTAATTCTATGCTTGATATACTATTTCCATTGTTAACGGAAAATCCAATTGGATTGGTGTTTCTAGTTTGATAGCGATTGTGATATAGACTAAAATACCAGTCGTTGGCTACAAATTCATCCAAGGAGGCATCATACATACCTGCCAACATTTCAGCAGCTATTTTATCTTTTTTATCACCAGATATTTTGATAGACCATTCTTCTTTTGCACCTGGCAGCAATTTATCTCTGAATGTAGAATATTCAAAGTGTAGCTCTTTATTGGTATAAGGAACATTTATAATATGGTTGGTTACCGAGGCTCTATTTTCAAGTACACTAGAGATGGTCACAAAGAAATTGCCACGATCTTTTTCTTTCACATCAAAGGAGAGTTGCTTTATACCATTGGCGGTCATCCATATTTCTTGAACTACTTTTCCTTGTTTTTCCACAGTCAATAGAAAATGTCTTTTCAAGGCACTTCCATACCAAATATTTGCTGTTTCATTGGGTTGAAAGCTATTTTTTGCCATTTTTGACCAAACAAACTCATTATTGGATAGAGTTTCAAAATTATAAACAGTGATTATTTTTTCAACTTTTACAGGAATACCATATTTGTCTTTTGTATTTAAAATCAAGAGATATTTTCCTGGAGTTATGGTTTTATTGAATACTAATTCCAAACTTTTTTCACTATCAAAAGCAGTATCCAATAGGGTAGCACCGTGTTTCCAATTTTGTGGTTCATCCTCATCTTGATAAGCAAAATAAGGAAAATCCCTTTCAAAATCAGCTTTGCTAATTAATGGACTATCGGGCTTTTGCCATCTTCGTTTGAAAAATGTTTTGGAAGGGGGAGTCAAAGCAATGACTTTAAACGTACCTGTCGCTTTTTCAAATTCTCCATTTAGATTTTCAGTTGTAAATTGGAATGCTTTTAAACTATCCGTATGAATTTCATCAGGAGTGGAGATACTGGCTCTAAGTGCAATATAGCCTACAGAAACATTGGTTGTTGTACTATGAGTCTCTCCCGTAACATCTACTACATCTGCATAGATTTTGTATGAAAATTCAGGATTTTTATCCTTCGAAATTGATTTATCGGGAACTGCATCAAAACTGATTGTAAATTCCCCATTTTCATCCGTAGTGGTAGTTCCATTGGTGATTTCCATTTCACCTCCTGTATCATAACCGCCCCATCGATACATCCAATAGGGTATGTATGGATAGCGTACACCACGAACCACTCTATATTTCACTGTTGCTCCATCTATATTATTTCCTGCAAAAGCTTTTGCGTTTCCATTGACGGTTACTTTGTCATTGAGTTTGAAACTTTCTTTGACGGGATTAAAATTAACATCAAATTTCGGTCTTTTATATTCTTCGACTCTAAAATATTTGTCAGAATTACCAAAATTAGATTGAATAGACATCTGACCCAATAGTCCGCCAGAAGGAGCTGTAAAATTCCCATTGATGGAGCCATATTCATTACTTACCAAATCTAATTTCGCAACTTCTTGCCAATTGGCATCTCGAAATGTAACGGTAACGGGTGTATTGGGATGAATTTTTGGTGCTCTGTCCGTTTCTGTAGAAATCAATATTCCTTTGAAATAAACCATTTGCCCTGGACGATAAATTGCTCTATCCAGAAAGAAATGCGTTGTGTTATTGATGTAATTTTGATGAGCATTGTTATAATTTGAAAAATTGTTGGCTAAGAATAGTTCATCTTTTTCAAAAGTCAATTTGATTTTATAACTTTTGCCTTGTTCTGCTTTTGAATTGAAAAATCCATTGGAATCGGAAGTGGTTGTCCCCACTTTTTTGTATTCATATCTTCTTTTTTTAGGGAGATAGATTTGTTGAAAAAAGGTGATTTTTACATTGGATTTAGGTTCACCTGTGACTCTATCCATGACTACAAACTTGTTGACACCAGAATTTTCACGAATATTAAAATAGGATAAATCGGAAATATAAGTAGTGATATAACTTGCATTGGTATTTTTATGATCATCAGAATCACTCATTAAAATAATGTATTTCCCATAAGCAAGTTATATCACTACTTATATTTCCGATTTATCCTATTTTAATATTCGTGAAAATTCTGGTGTCAAC